>NZ_LYSO01000062.1:0-33927 GCF_001728935.1 Pseudomonas sp. AP42 | reverse complement strand
GGTTACCGTTGAGCGTTACAGATTTGTGTAGATACCTAAGCTCATCGCGGGCAAGCCCGCGATAGCGATATTACAGGCGCAGCAGGGTCTTCCAGGCACGATTCTGATACACCGCAATCGCCTGGTGCATACGCGCATCCAGGGATTCGTCGGTAATCGGCTGGTTGGCCAGGTGCGCCAGCTTGTTCAGCTCGCCGTACAAGCGGTCCAGTTCAGGAATGTCCACCACGTGGCGTGCATGGTGCAGCCAGGCCTGGATACGTTCGATGCGCGGCAGTTGCTCGGCCAGATCTTCCGGCTGCTGCTGGTAGCGCTGCAGTTGCAGGGCGACGGCGTCGTCGGCCAACAGGCGTGGCAGCCAGTTGGTGATTTGCGCAGCGCCCTGGCGGTTGCCACGCACGTTACGTTCGGCTGTCCAGGTGCGAGCCAGCAACCAGCGCGAGAGGTTGAGTGAGAACAGGCCCCAGCGCACGTCTTGCAGCTCTTCGATGAACTGCTCGGGCGCGGCTTTGCGGATGTCTTCATCGTCGTCACCGGCCTGGACCAGCGGGCGCCAGTCTTCCAGCAACGCATCCAGGGCGCTGCGCAGTTCGCTGGTGGATTGGCGTGGCGCGGCCTGGCCGAGGCTGCCGATCAGGGCGCGCAATTCACCGAGGTTCTCGACCCAGTCTTGCAGCAGGCGCCAGTGGCCATTGAAGCGGTATTGCTCGGCCAGGCGCTGGCTGCTGCCCAGCAGGTGCCACAGGATCGCGGCGAAGGCATCGTCCAATGGCATTTCGGCGTGGATCTGTGGCGCCGGCAGGCTCAGGGAGTAGCTGCTGGCGTCATACAGGCGGTAGCCGCGTTCGGCCTTGCTGATGTCGCACGGCATCAGGGCCAGGGTCGCGGCCAGCTCGGCAGCCAGCTCCAGCAGGGCTGCCGGTTCGCCTTCGCGCAGTTCCAGTTCCAGCTCGCAGATTTCTTCTTTCTGCTTGCCGACCACCACGTGGCCCAGGTCCAGGGCGGCTTCGATCACCACCTTGGCCTTGCCGCGGCCCCAGGCGATTTCGGCGCGTTCACGCACGAAGTCGGTGGTGAAGATTGGCTTGAGGGTCTTTTTGTCCAGCTCGGCCAGTTGCTCGGGCCAGCACTCGCCATCGAGTTTCTTCACGTCGAGCTTGGCTTTGGGCAGGTCCCAGTTGTATTCGTTGCGTTCCGACAAGCCGGCGACGCTTTGGCCGCGGGTCTTGAGGGTCTGGATGATGTCGTCACCGTCCTTGCGCAGGCGCAGGGCAACCTTGGCCTGGGCCAAGTCACGCTCGGGGGTGTCGAAGTACTGGTTCATCAACTCACGGCGTTCCCAGCCACTTTTGTTGCGTTTTTTCAGTAACGGGTGCTCACGCAGCGCGGCGAGTGTTTCGCGGCTGACGCGTAGCTTGATTTCGGTTTCTTTCTGCATGGCCGGAAAATCCAGGATCGGGAGCGCAGCCGGGGAAAAGTGTGGCTGCCAAGGTCGTGCAGTGTACAGGACTGAGCCCGGCAACGCGCCGCAACGGTTTATTGTGTTGCGCAGATGCCTCTATAGTGAGGTTCATCCGGGAAGTTGGGAGACCGCGCATGCCGTTACCGTCCATGAAAGAGCAGTTCGCCGCCTTGATCGCCGCGCCGTCGGTGAGTTGCACCCAGGCGTCTCTCGACCAGAGCAACCGCCCGGTGATCGACCTGCTCGCCGCTTGGCTGGGCGACCTGGGCTTTGCCATCGATATCCAACACGTCAGCCCCGGCAAATTCAACCTGTTGGCCAGCTTCGGCAGCGGCCCCGGTGGCCTGGTACTGGCGGGGCATAGCGATACCGTGCCGTATGACGCGGCGCTGTGGAAAACCGACCCGCTCAAGCTGACGGAAGTCGATGGCCGCTGGGTAGGGCTGGGCAGTTGTGACATGAAGGGTTTCTTTGCCCTGATCATCGAAGCGGTGTTGCCGCTGCTCGACCAACCCTTCAAGCAACCCCTGTTGATTCTTGCCACCTGTGACGAGGAAAGCTCCATGTCCGGTGCCCGTGCGCTGGCCGAGGCGGGGCGCCCGCTGGGTCGCGCGGCGGTGATCGGCGAGCCGACCGGGCTCAAGCCAATCCGCCTGCATAAAGGCGTGATGATGGAGCGCATCGACATCCTCGGGCGCAGCGGCCACTCGTCGGACCCGAGCCTGGGCCACAGCGCCCTGGAAGCCATGCATGACGCCATCGGCGAACTGCGGGGCCTGCGCCTGGCGTGGCAGCGCGAGTACCGTAACGCGCAATTCAGCGTGCCGCAGCCGACCATGAACTTCGGCTGCATTCACGGCGGCGACAACCCCAACCGCATCTGTGGCCAATGCTCCCTGGAGTTCGACCTGCGACCCCTGCCGGGCATGGACCCCGAGGTGCTGCGCGCCGCGATTCGCCAGAAGCTCGAACCCGTGGCCGAGCGGCATAAGGTCAAGATCGACTACGCGCCGTTGTTCCCCGCAGTGCCACCCTTTGAGCAGCCAGAAGACGCCGAGCTGGTGAGGGTGGCGGAACGTTTGACCGGTCATCGTGCCGAAGCAGTAGCGTTCGGCACCGAAGCGCCTTATCTTCAGCGCCTCGGTTGCGAAACCCTGGTGCTCGGGCCTGGCGACATTGCCTGCGCTCACCAGCCGGGCGAATACCTTGAAATGTCACGCTTGACGCCTACAGTGCGTCTATTGCGGGAACTGATCGAACACTACTGCCTGAAACCTGCATAAATTTACCCCTGCCCATTCGTACATAAGGAGAGTGAGCGTGTCGCCAAGCCTGTTCCGACGATAACCATCAGCCGCTGTGCGCTTTCACGATTGATCCTTTATTTGGCTGCTTTTTATTACAGGCCCAGGTGTTATGCCCGAATACGTCAACTGGCTTCGTCACGCTTCGCCCTACATCAACGCCCACCGCGACTGCACCTTTGTGGTCATGCTGCCCGGCGATGGTGTGGACCACCCCAACTTCGGCAATATCGTCCACGACCTGGTGCTGCTCCACAGCCTGGGTGTGCGCCTGGTGCTGGTGCACGGCTCGCGCCCGCAAATCGAAACCCGCCTTGAAGCACGCGGCCTTACCCCGGCTTACCACGAAGGCTTGCGCATCACCGATGCCGCGACGCTGGAGTGTGTGATCGACGCGGTGGGCCATCTGCGCATCGCCATCGAGGCGCGCTTGTCCATGGACATGGCGTCCTCGCCGATGCAGGGCTCGCGCCTGCGTGTGGCCAGCGGCAACCTGGTCACCGCACGGCCAATCGGCGTGCTGGAAGGCGTGGACTACCACCACACCGGCGAGGTGCGCCGGGTAGACCGCAAGGGCATCAACCGTTTGTTGGACGAACGCTCCATCGTGCTGCTGTCGCCCCTGGGGTATTCGCCCACCGGCGAGATCTTCAACCTGGCCTGCGAAGACGTCGCCACCCGCGCCGCCATCGACCTGGGCGCCGACAAGTTGCTGCTGTTCGGCGCCGATCCCGGTCTGATCGATGAGAACGGCCGTCTGGTGCGTGAATTGCGCCCACAACAAGTGCCCGCGCACTTGCAACGCTTGGGCAGCAACTATCAAGCCGAACTGCTCGATGCCGCTGCCGAAGCCTGCCGCGGTGGAGTAGGGCGCAGCCATATCGTCAGCTACGCCGAAGACGGCGCCTTGCTCACCGAGCTGTTTACCCGCGACGGCGGCGGTACGCTGGTGGCCCAGGAGCAATTCGAACTGGTGCGCGAAGCGGCGATTGAAGACGTCGGCGGCTTGCTGGACCTGATCAGCCCGCTGGAAGAGCAGGGCATTCTGGTGCGCCGTTCGCGGGAAGTGCTGGAGCGTGAGATCGAACAGTTCAGCGTGGTCGAGCGCGAAGGCATGATCATCGCCTGCGCGGCGCTGTATCAGATCGCGGATTCGGATGCGGGCGAGCTGGCGTGCCTGGCAGTGAACCCGGAGTACCGCCACGGCGCGCGAGGCGATGTGTTGCTCGAACGCATTCAGACCCGTGCACGAGCGCAGGGGTTGAAGACCTTGTTCGTGCTCACCACGCGCACGGCCCACTGGTTCCGCGAACGCGGCTTTGTACCCAGCAGCGTGGACCGCCTGCCGTCGGCGCGGGCGTCGCTGTACAACTATCAGCGTAATTCCAAAATCTTCGAAAAGGCTCTGTAACCCCGGCCCTTAAGAATGCTGCAGATCAAAATGTGGGAGCGGGCTTGCTCGCGAAATCGCAGTGTCAGTCAATACATCAATGACTGAACCACCGCCTTCGCGAGCAAGCCCGCTCCCACACCGGACCGCGTTTTTATTGTGGGATGAATTTGTCGGTCACATAGGCCGAATAATCCGGCAGCACCGTCTCCACCTTCCCCTGTTCCTTCAAGAACTTCGCCGTCTCCCCAATCGCCTTCGCCGTGCCGCCCTTGAGCAGCGCAGCGGTTTGCTGTGCCTGTGCATCCGGAAACGTCGTGCCCGCCAGTAGCTCCGGAATGTCGTCGGCATTGGAACCTGTCAATTTGGCGATTTTCTGCACCGGCTCCGAATCCACCGTCCAGCTGTCTTTGTGGGCGGCGTAGTCGGCAAAAGCATCCAGGGTGACCTTGGCGAACTTGGCCACTACGTCAGGATGTTTTTCCGCGAAATCCTTGCGCGCCACCCACACCTCAAATGTGGGTGCACCCCATTGGCCCACCTGCGCCGCGTCTGTGAGGGTTTTTCCGGTCTTGCGGATTTCGCCCAAGGCCGGCGACCACACGAAAGCCCCATCAATATCGCCGCGTTTCCAGGCAGCGGCGATTTCGGCCGGTTGCAGGTTCACCACTTTGACTTGCTGGGTGTTCAGCCCCCAGTGTTTCAGCGCGCCGAGCAGGCTGTAATGGGAGGTGGAGACGAACGGGGTGGCGATGGTTTTGCCGATCAGGTCTTGGGGGTTGTCGATGCCACTGCCGTTGCGCACCACCAGGGCTTCAGAAGCGTTGATCTGTGCCGATACGATAAACGCCACAATCGGCAGGTTGCGCGACGCCGCCGCCGCAAGCGGGCTAGAGCCGAGATTGCCGATGTGTACATCACCCGAAGCGATGGCCGTGACCACCTCTGGCCCGCTATTGAAGCGGCGCCAGGCGATTTTTTCGCCAATGGCTTTTTCGTAGAGGCCGTCGGCCTGGGGAACCTTGCTGGGATCGATGCCGGTCTGGTAGCCCACCGTCAGGTCGGCGGCGTTGACACCAAAAGAAAGTAATAGCGATACAAAAACTGTAACAAATTGACGGGAGGATGTGCGTTTGGCCATGATGGCGTCGCCTTTTTGATCGTGAGTGACGTATGTAACCGTACGGCCACACTAATCGATCTAAAAAAGCACCAGTAAATACCCTTTAGGAATTAGCTTATGGAGCGGCACGTCTATCCTGACCGGCCAGCTTCACGGAAAGTCTTATTCCTGGATCGTATGAAAAAGAATGAAATAATTCTTTTTGGGTGTATGAAAAACTCATTACCCTGCAGGGACCAAATCAACTGCGATTAGACGAAGGTAGTAGACACACAAGGTTACGATTGACTTGGTAGTCACTATCTGGCGCTAATCGCGCATCTGTGGATCGAGGGCGTCAGACCCGAGACCAAAGAAATACAAAAATTAGAAATGAGAGGAGCGGTACATGAAGAAGTCCACCTTGGCTGTGGCTGTAACGTTGGGCGCAATCGCCCAGCAAGCAGGCGCTGCCGGTTTCATCGAAGACAGCAAGGCCACACTGGGCCTGCGCAACTTCTACATCAACACCGATAACCGCGAAGGCACGGCCAACCCGAGCCGCAACGAAGAATGGGGCCAAGGCTTCGATCTGCGTTTCATCTCCGGTTACACCCAAGGCACCGTTGGCTTCGGTCTTGATGCTATCGGCCTGTTGGGTATCCGCCTGGATTCGGGCGGTGGTACCAACGGCGCGACTGCCAGCTCCTACGGCGGCACCGTCTTCCCGAGCAAGTCCAATGGCGAAGCCGTTGATAACTACTCGAGCCTGGGCCTGACCGCCAAGGCCAAGATCTCCCAAACCGAACTGAAGCTGGGTACCTTGCAGCCTAAGCTGCCGGTCATCGTCACCAACGATGGTCGTATGCTGCCGCAGACCTTCCAGGGTGGCCAGATCACCTCCAGCGACATCAAGGACCTGACCCTGGTTGCCGGCCAGATCGAAAAAGCCAAGGGCCGTAACTCCAGCAACAACGAAAGCCTGTCCATCTCCGGCGCCAACAGCCGTGGCGTGAACTGGCGTTCGAGCAACAAGTTCTACTACGCCGGTGGCGACTACAAGATCACCAAGGATCTGACCGCCCAGTACTACTACGGCAACCTGGAAGATTTCTACAAGCAACACTTCCTGGGCCTGACCCACAACTGGGCCATCGGTCCTGGCGTGTTGAAGTCTGACCTGCGCTACTTCAACAGCTCCGACGATGGTAACAACGGTAACCAGTCCGCTTACTTCTCGACGGGCAACTACAGCGGCGTGAACTCCGGCCGTGGCAAAGTCGACAACAACCTGTACAGCGGCCTGTTCCTGTACTCGGTGGCCGGTCACACCTTCGGTGGCGGTTACCAGGTCAGCAACGGCAGCAGCGACTTCCCTTGGCTGAACCAGGGTGACGGCTCGTCGGCTTACATCACCACCGACATGCAAATCCAGAAGTTCGCCCGTGCCGGCGAGCGTACCTGGCAAGCTCGCTACTCCTACGACTTCGCCAAAGTCGGCGTACCTGGCCTGACCGCGGGTGTGGTTTACCTGAAGGGCGACCATATCGACACCGTCGCCAGCAACCGTACCGAGTTCACCGGCCAGTCCGAGTGGGAACGTGACATCACTGTTGCCTACGTCGTACCGGAAGGTCCGCTGAAGAACGTCGGCGTGGCGTGGAAGAACGCTATGTGGCGCAGCGACATCGCCAACGCGCGTAACCAGGACGAAAACCGCTTGATCGTCAGCTACTCGATCCCGCTGTTGTAAGACTGTAAAGCCTTGCCCGGCGCAATGCCGGGCAAGGTGTCTTGCTGTTCAAGTCGGGCTCAACCCCCGCAAGCCTTTCCTGAACCCCTCTTTTTTGCAGCGTCTCAAGGCCTTCTCGAACCTTGAAAGCGATGTTGGCCTCAGGCCGTTCCCAAGTCCAATGAACTGATTTTTAATATTCTTTTATCGTCTAGATAGATCGATATTTATTCTTTTTAAATCAGCAAAAATCCATGCACAGTGGGCTCCATAAGCACTCACCAGGAGCCACACCATGAGCCTAAGACTGGGCGACATCGCCCCCGACTTCGAACAGGATTCCAGCGCCGGCAAGATTCGTTTCCATGAATGGCTGGGCGACAGCTGGGGTGTGTTGTTTTCCCACCCGGCGGACTTCACGCCGGTGTGCACTACCGAACTGGGTTTCACCGCCAAGCTCAAGGACGAATTCGCCAAGCGTGGGGTCAAGGCCATCGCCCTGTCGGTAGACCCGGTGGACTCGCACCACAAGTGGATCGAAGACATCAACGAGACCCAGAACACCGTGGTCAACTTCCCGATCTTGGCCGACGCCGACCGCAAGGTCTCCGACCTCTACGACCTGATCCACCCGAATGCCAGCGATACCCTCACGGTGCGCTCCTTGTTCGTGATCGACCCGAACAAGAAGATCCGCCTGACCATCACTTACCCGGCCAGCACCGGGCGTAACTTCCATGAAATTCTGCGGGTGATCGACTCCCTGCAACTGACCGACAACCACAAGGTGGCGACGCCCGCCAACTGGCAGGATGGGGACGAAGTGGTGATCGTGCCGTCGCTCAAGGACGAGGAAGAGATCAAGAAACGCTTTCCCAAGGGCTATCGCGCGGTGAAGCCGTACCTGCGCCTTACCCCACAACCTAATCGTTAAGGCTGATATCGCCATCGCGGGCAAGCCCGGCTCCCACAGTTGACCGCATTCCCCTGTGGGAGCCGGGCTTGCCCGCGATAGCGGCCTTATCAACAACACATGTTTCCAAACCGTCTCACACAGCAGGGGTTTTCAGGCCGTTTCGACGGCCTTTTTTTTCGCCTGGCGATTGATTAAACGCTTATGTATTTATGGAATAAACAAATGAATAAATAAGATTTATAGATATATAAATCTGCTGATAAGGTCTATCCCATCTTGGCGCCATCGCCGTACAGCGAACCGCCGACACTTGCTCAAGGAATCTCCTGCATGCTGGTCGTAACACTTGGAGGCAGTCCCAGCCAGCGTTCCCGCTCTGGGGTCTTGCTGGATAAAACCCGTCAGTGGCTGCAACAGCAGGGCGTGGAAGTGGTGAGTTACCAGGTACGGGACTTCCCGGCTGAAGACTTGCTGCATGCGCGCTTCGACAGCCCCAAGGTCATTGACCTGCTGCAACAAGTCGCCAATGCCGACGGCCTGGTGATCGCCACGCCGGTGTACAAGGCGTCGTTTTCCGGTGCGTTGAAGACCGTACTGGACCTGCTGCCAGAACGCGCCCTGGCCCATAAAGTAGTGTTGCCGATGGCAACCGGCGGCAGCATCGCCCACATGCTGGCGGTGGACTACGCCCTGAAGCCGGTGCTGTCGGCGCTCAAGGCTCAGGAATTGCTCCACGGTATTTTTGCCGAAGACAGCCAGATCGCCTATGGCGAAGGCAGCGTCCAGGCGCAGTTGGTGCCGGTACTCGAACAGCGTCTGCACGAAGCCCTGGAGCAGCTCTACAGCGCCATGGCGCGCCGGCCAAAACCGCTGGACCCTGACGTATTGAATGAACGTTTGTTGAGTGCTCGCTGGAGCATCTGAGCCTCACCCCGAAAAGCTGGAAACCCTCACCTTACTCAGCCGACAACGGCCAAGCAGGTGCAGCCAAAACCCTAATCGCACAGTTGGAGAGAGCGCCATGCGCACTGTCATCTTGCGTCGTGGTCTGGTCGCACTCTTTGCTGCGGCTGTGTCCTTCGGCGCCATTGTTCAAGCCCACGCCGCCGAGACCTTGCGGATCGGTTATCAGAAGTACGGCACCCTGGTGCTGCTCAAGGCCAAGGGCACCCTGGAAAAACGCCTGGCCGCCCAAGGTGTGCAGGTGCAGTGGACCGAGTTTCCCGGTGGCCCGCAATTGCTCGAGGGCCTGAACGTCGGCTCCATCGACTTCGGCGTTACCGGCGAAACCCCGCCGGTGTTCGCCCAGGCGGCTGGCGCCGATCTGCTCTATGTCGCCTACGAGCCACCCGCGCCTACCAGCGAAGCGATCCTGGTGCCCAAGGACTCGCCAATCAAATCGGTGGCCGAGCTCAAGGGTAAAAAGGTTGTGCTCAACAAAGGCTCCAACGTGCACTACCTGCTGGTGCGTGCCCTGGAAGACGCCGGCCTCAACTACACCGACGTGAAGACCGTATTCCTGCCGCCCGCCGATGCCCGTGCCGCGTTCGAGCGTGGCAGCGTGGACGCCTGGGTGATCTGGGACCCGTACCAGGCCGCCGCCGAGAAGCAACTGCAAGCGCGCACCCTGCGAGACGGCACCGGGATTGCCGACAACCATCAGTTTTACCTCGCCACCAAGCCCTACGCCGAACAACACCCGCAAGTGATCAAGGCGTTGGTGGAAGAAGTGCGTGCGGTAGGCGAATGGTCCAAGGCCAACCCGCAGGAAGTGACTGAGCAGGTCGCCCCATTGCTCGGCCTGCCGGCAGATATCACCCTCACTTCGGTGAAACGCCAGGGCTATGGCGCGCTGTTTTTGACCCCGGAAGTGGTCGCCGCCCAGCAGAAAATCGCCGACAGCTTCTACCAACTCAAATTGATCCCCAAGCCCTTGAGCATCAAGGACGTGATCTGGACGCCACCCGCCGCGGTTGCCAAAGCGCCGTAATCCGATTTCATTCAGGAGACAACTCCATGAGCCTCAATATTTTCTGGTTCCTGCCCACCCACGGCGACGGTCATTACCTTGGCACCGCCGAAGGCGCCCGCGCCGTCGACCACGGTTATTTGCAACAAGTGGCCCAGGCCGCTGACCGCCTGGGTTTCGGCGGGGTGTTGATCCCTACGGGTCGCTCCTGCGAAGACTCGTGGTTGGTGGCAGCCTCGCTGATCCCCGTGACCCAGCGCTTGAAATTTCTGGTTGCCCTGCGCCCCGGGATCATCTCCCCGACCGTGGCCGCGCGTCAGGCCGCGACCCTGGACCGACTGTCTGGAGGTCGTGCGCTGTTCAACCTGGTCACCGGTGGCGATCCGGAAGAACTGGCAGGCGACGGTTTGTTCTTGAGCCATGAAGAACGCTACCAGGCGTCGGTGGAATTCACCCGCATCTGGCGCCGTGTCCTGGAAGGCGAGACCGTGGACTACGACGGCGAACATATCAGCGTCAAAGGCGCCAAATTGCTCTACCCACCGATTCAACAGCCACGCCCGCCGCTGTATTTCGGGGGTTCCTCCGAAGCCGCCCAGGACCTGGCGGCCGAACAAGTGGAGATGGTGCTGACCTGGGGCGAGCCGCCGGCAGCCGTCGCGGAAAAGATCGCGCAGGTACGCGCCAAAGCCGCAAAGCTGGGGCGCACGGTGCGCTTCGGTATTCGCTTGCACGTGATCGTGCGCGAAACCAACGACGAAGCCTGGAAAGCCGCCGACAAACTGATCTCCCACCTGGACGACGAGACCATTGCCCGCGCCCAGGCGTCTTTGGCGCGCTTCGATTCGGTGGGCCAGCAACGCATGGCAGCCTTGCATGGCGGTAGCCGTGACAACCTGGAAGTCAGCCCCAACCTGTGGGCCGGCGTCGGCCTGGTGCGTGGCGGCGCAGGGACGGCGCTGGTGGGCGATGGCCCAACGGTTGCGGCGCGGGTCAAGGAGTACGCGGACCTGGGTATCGATACCTTTATCTTCTCCGGTTACCCACACCTGGAAGAGTCGTATCGGGTGGCGGAGCTGTTGTTCCCGCACCTGGATATCGAACGTCCCGAGCTGCCCAAAAGCGCCGGCTACGTCAGCCCGTTCGGCGAGATGGTTGCCAACGACATCCTTCCCAAAGCTGCGTCACAGAGCTGAGGCGCCGTTATGGACTTAGAAAAAATCAGCCATCGCGTGGCGCCCTGGGTGCTACCGATCTTATTGCTGGCGGTGTGGCAGTTGTCGGTGTCGGCGGGTTGGTTGTCGACGCGCATTCTGCCAGCGCCGAGCGCGGTGATCGAAGCCGGGGTGAACCTGGTGGTCAGCGGCGAAATCTGGACGCACCTGGCCATCAGCGGCTGGCGCGCCGGCCTGGGTTTTGTGATCGGTGGCAGCATCGGTCTGGCCCTGGGCTTTATCACCGGGCTGTCGAAGTGGGGCGAGCGCTTGCTCGACAGCTCCGTGCAGATGATCCGCAACGTGCCGC
This sequence comes from Pseudomonas sp. AP42, assembly GCF_001728935.1. Classification (NCBI taxonomy): domain Bacteria; kingdom Pseudomonadati; phylum Pseudomonadota; class Gammaproteobacteria; order Pseudomonadales; family Pseudomonadaceae; genus Pseudomonas; species Pseudomonas sp. AP42. The sequence goes on along the minus strand of NZ_LYSO01000062.1, from coordinate 22,528 downwards.
ACCTGGCGCTGATTCCGCTGGTGATCCTGTGGTTCGGCATCGATGAGACCGCGAAGATTTTTCTGGTGGCCCTGGGCACCTTGTTCCCGATCTATCTGAACACTTACCACGGCATCCGCAATGTCGACCCGGCGCTGGTAGAGATGTCGCGCAGCTATGGCTTGTCCGGTTTCAGCCTGTTCTGGCAAGTGATCCTGCCGGGCGCGCTGCCGTCGATCCTGGTGGGGGTGCGCTTTGCCCTGGGCTTCATGTGGCTGACGCTGATCGTGGCGGAAACCATCTCGGCAAGTTCCGGTATCGGTTACCTGGCAATGAATGCCCGTGAATTCCTGCAAACCGACGTGGTGGTGCTGGCCATCGTCATGTACGCCATCCTCGGCAAACTGGCCGACCTGGCAGCCCGTGGGCTGGAACGTGTGTGGCTGCGCTGGCACCCGGCGTATCAAGTCAAAGGAGGTGCAGCATGACCGCTCAACAACCTCCGCGCTTGTTGAAGGGCATCCCGTTGGCGGTGCGCAAATTGCGCAAGGCCTTTGGTACCCGCGAAGTGCTCAAAGAGATCGACCTGCATATTCCCGCAGGGCAGTTCGTGGCCGTGGTCGGCCGCAGTGGTTGCGGCAAAAGTACCTTGCTGCGTCTGTTGGCGGGGCTGGACAACGCCAGTGGCGGCGAGCTGCTGGCCGGCTCCGCGCCACTGCACGAAGCGATTGAAGACACGCGGTTGATGTTCCAGGAAGCGCGTTTGCTGCCCTGGAAAAAGATCATCGACAACGTCGGCCTGGGCCTCAAGGGCGACTGGCGCCCCAAAGCGCTGGAGGCGCTGGAAGCGGTCGGCCTGGCCGAGCGCGCCAATGAGTGGCCGGCGGCGTTGTCCGGCGGCCAGAAACAGCGCGTGGCACTCGCCCGGGCGTTGATTCACCAACCGCGCTTGTTGCTGCTCGATGAGCCGCTGGGCGCGCTGGATGCCCTGACCCGCATCGAGATGCAGCAACTGATCGAGAACCTGTGGCGCAAGCACGGTTTCACGGTGTTGCTGGTGACCCACGACGTCAGCGAAGCCGTGGCGATTGCGGACCGCGTGATTCTGATTGAAAACGGCGAAATCGGCCTCGACCTGAACATCGACCTGCCACGCCCACGGGCCCGTGGTTCACACCGCCTGGCCGCGCTGGAAGCCGAAGTGCTCAACCGCGTGCTGTCGCTACCCGGTTCCCCACCGGAACCCGAACCTGTTTCACCGCTGCCGACGCAATTGCGTTGGGCTCAATAACTCACACAGGAAAAACATCATGACGATTAAAGCCATCAACGTGCGTAACCAGTTCAAAGGCACCATCAAGGAAATCGTGGTCGGCGACGTGCTGTCGGAAATTGACGTGCAGACCGCGTCCGGCATCGTCACCTCGGTGATCACCACCCGTTCGGTCAAGGAGCTGGAGCTGGTGATCGGCAGTGAGGTGATTGCCTTTGTGAAGTCCACTGAGGTGTCGATTGCCAAGTTGTGATTGGCGTCGGCCTTGAGGCCGCTTTCGCAGGCAAGCCAGCTCCCACATTTGAATGCATTCACCTATCAAAATGTGGGAGCTGGCTTGCCTGCGATGAGGCCGGCCCAGACAACACTGCATTCAGCGCTTGGGCAGGTAGGCCGGCAAATAAAGCCCCACATACGCATCAAACACCCGCATCCCTTCCTCCGCCATGCGCGGCGTAATCAGCCCATGCTGATGCACCGAGCGCGCGTACACGCGGTCGCTCAACTCCAACGCCAGGGCAAACACATCCACGTCGCTCGGTAGCGTTGGCACTTCAAAGTGGCGATTGAACACCGCCAGCATCAAGTCGCCCAATTCCAGATCATGCTGGCGATCAGCCTGGGTCACTTCGGTCAACCCATGCTGGGCCAGGATCAACTGGCGTGCCGCGGCATCGTTGCTGTAGATGCTGAGCATGCGTTGTTCGACGATGTAGGACAGGTCGCGCCAATGCTTGAGTGATTCATGCTCGATGGGCGCCTGGATGGCAGCGCGAAAGGCCGCGTGAATGTCAGCGGTCAGCGCCTCCAGCAATGCCGGCACACTGGCGAAAAAGTGGTACACCGACGACGGCGGAATCTGTGCTCGTTCGGCCACGCTGTAGATCGACAAACTGGCCACGCCTTCGGCGGCCAGCAAGGTGCGGGCGGCTTCGAGGATCGCATCGATCCGGGCCTGGCTGCGGGCGCGGGGTTTGCGAACAGTGGCGGGGCGGGTGGTCATGGATGTCTCCTACAAGGCAGCGGGCATTGTATGAGCAGGAAGGTGTGTTGTCTGCCAGGCCGCTATCGCAGGCAAGCCAGCTCCCACATTTGACCGAGTTCAAGCCTTGAAATGCGATCCACTGTGGGAGCTGGCTTGCCTGCGATGAGGCCAACCCGGTTTCCCAAAATAAACCCATAAAAAAACGCCGCGGACCAAAGCCAGCGGCGTTCCTTCGACAGCTACCACCGCTTACACGGTATGCAGGTACCAGTTGTACTCAAGGTCGGAGATGGAGTGTTCAAACTCCTCCAGCTCACTTTCCTTACAGGCGACGAAGATATCGATGTATTTAGGATCGATGTACTTGGCCATCACCTCGCTGTCGTCCAACTCGCGCAAGGCATCGCGCAGGTTGTTCGGCAGGCTCTGCTCGTTCTGCTCGTAGCTGTTGCCTTCCACCGGAGCGTTCGGCTCGATCTTGTTGGTCAGGCCGTGGTGCACGCCCGCCAATACCGAGGCCATCAGCAGGTAAGGGTTGGCATCGGCGCCGGCCACGCGGTGTTCGATACGCACGGCATCGGACGAGCCGGTAGGTACGCGAATCGCCACGGTGCGGTTATCCAGGCCCCAGCACGGCGAGTTCGGCACGTAGAACTGTGCGCCGAAACGACGGTAGGAGTTGACGTTGGGGCACAGGAACGCCATTTGGGCGGGTAGGGTCTCCAGCACACCGCCGATCGCGTGACGCAATGCGGCGTTCTGCTCGGGATCCTCGCTGGCAAAGATGTTCTTGCCGTCCTTGTCCAGAATGGAGATGTGTACGTGCAAACCGTTGCCTGCCTGGCCTGGGTAAGGCTTGGCCATGAAGGTGGTGTCCATCTCATGGTCGTAGGCGATGTTCTTGATCAGGCGCTTGAGCAGTACCGCGTAATCGCAGGCCTTGATCGGGTCGGCAACGTGGTGCAGGTTCACTTCGAACTGCGCCGGGGCACTTTCCTTGACGATGGCGTCCGCCGGGATACCTTGCTCCTTGGCACCTTCCAGAATGTCCTGGAGGCAGTCGACGTATTCGTCGAGGTCGTCGATCAGGTAGACCTGTGTAGAGTGCGGGCGTTTGCCGGAGATCGGCGAGCGGGGCGGTTGTGGGCGGCCGTTCACGTTCTCCTGGTCGATCAGGTAGAACTCAAGCTCGAAGGCGGCGCAGATGGTCAGACCGAGGTCGTCAAACTTGGTAACAACTTGGCGGAGCACTTCGCGCGGATCGGCGAAGAAAGGTTCACCTTCAAGTTCGTGCATGGTCATCAGCAGTTGCGCGGTAGGGCGCTTTTGCCAGGGCTCATTGCACAGGGTGTCGGGGATTGGATAACAGATTCGGTCAGCATCACCGATGTCCAGGCCCAGGCCGGTGCTTTCCACCGTAGAGCCGTTGATATCCAGGGCAAATAAAGAGGCAGGCAGGTTAATGCCCTTCTCGTAAACCTTGTGGAGGCTGGTGCGTTCGATGCGCTTACCGCGCACCACACCATTCATATCCGCAATTAGAAGGTCTACGTACAGAACCTCAGGATGATCCTTAAGGAACGCGTTCGCTTCGTTAAGCTGAACGGCACGCGGGGGTACCGACATGATGCAACACCTTTGTTGTTAAAAATATCAATCATTGATCTTTTCTGGTTTCAGTCAACCCGAACGGCCTGCCGAAGTCAAGCGAGGCATTTTTTGCCCTAAAAAAGCGCCATGAAGGCTTTTTTGCGGCGTTTTGGGGCGGTTTTTTGGGTTTGGGGGGCTTGGGACCTGCAGGCTTGAGCGGGCCGTGTAGGATTTTTTACGGGGGTGTTGTGTAAAAAAATGAACAAGGCTAAGCTCGATTCAAACCCATAACAGCAATAATACCGGGGTGCTTCATGTTTCACCTGCCGCCAATCGGCGTCTCTGCCTGCTTCAGCCAGGCTTTGTCTGCAGCTCGTTCGCCCCGCGTGAATGCCCAGGCACCGGCCAATATTCTTGACGGCCCGGCCGATCTCCTTTTTGCCATCTCCTACGCCACTGACCGGGCCTCATCCGCCGTGCCGATCATAATTGCGCACAACTTTGGCCTGAGGAATGCAACCCATGGGCAAATGGCAGGTAAGCTCCTACCCTGAATGAAAAAACGACGCGGATGCTGCGTCAACCAACGCCTGGCCTTTAATGGATGCCAGGAAACCCAGCCCAGAGGCATTTATGAGTAACAACCTCGACCAGCTCACCGATTGGTTGAAAGACCACAAGATCACAGAAGTCGAATGCATGATTGGCGACCTCACCGGTATTACCCGGGGCAAGATCTCGCCGACCAACAAGTTCATTGCCGAAAAAGGCATGCGCCTGCCCGAGAGCGTTCTGTTGCAGACCGTGACCGGCGACTATGTCGAAGACGACATCTATTACGAATTGCTCGACCCGGCCGACATCGACATGATCTGCCGCCCCGACCAGAACGCGGTATTTCTGGTGCCGTGGGCCATCGAGCCGACCGCCCAGGTGATCCACGACACCTACGACAAGCAAGGCAACCCGATCGAGCTGTCGCCGCGCAACGTGCTCAAGAAAGTCCTCAAGCTCTACTCCGACCGCGGCTGGCAGCCCATCGTGGCCCCGGAGATGGAGTTCTACCTGACCAAGCGCTGCGAAGACCCGGACTTCCCGCTGCAACCGCCGATTGGCCGCTCCGGCCGCCCGGAAACCGGTCGCCAGTCCTTCTCTATAGAAGCGGCCAACGAATTCGACCCGTTGTTCGAAGATGTCTATGACTGGTGCGAACTGCAGGAGCTGGACCTCGACACCCTGATCCACGAGGACGGCACCGCGCAGATGGAAATCAACTTCCGTCACGGCGATGCCCTGTCCCTGGCCGACCAGATCCTGGTGTTCAAGCGCACCATGCGTGAAGCCGCGCTCAAGCACGACGTGGCCGCCACCTTCATGGCCAAGCCCATGACCGGCGAGCCCGGCAGCGCGATGCACCTGCACCAGAGCATCATCGACATCGCCACCGGCAAGAACGTCTTCTCCAATGAAGACGGGACCATGAGCCAACTGTTCCTCAACCACATTGGCGGCCTGCAGAAATTCATCCCTGAATTGCTGCCTTTATTCGCCCCCAACGTGAACTCGTTCCGCCGCTTCCTGCCCGACACCTCGGCGCCGGTGAACGTGGAATGGGGCGAAGAAAACCGCACCGTCGGCCTGCGCGTACCGGATGCCGGCCCGCAGAACCGCCGCGTGGAAAACCGCCTGCCGGGCGCTGACGCCAACCCGTACCTCGCGATTGCCGCCAGCCTGTTGTGCGGCTACATCGGCATGGTCGAAGGCCATAACCCGAGCGCGCCGGTGGTGGGCCGTGGTTACGAGCGACGCAACCTGCGTCTGCCGTTGACCATCGAAGACGCCCTGGAACGCATGGAAAACAGCAAGACCATCGAGAAATACCTGGGGCAAAAATTCATCACAGGCTACGTCGCGGTCAAGCGGGCCGAGCATGAAAACTTCAAGCGCGTGATCAGTTCGTGGGAGCGGGAATTCCTGCTCTTCGCCGTCTGATGCGCCGGGCGCGTCCTTCAAACGGCGCGCCCTTCACTGAAAAGTCTAGGAGATTGGTATGTCCAGCAACAACCCGCAAACCCGTGAATGGCAAGCCTTGAGCAATGATCACCACCTGGCGCCGTTCAGCGACTTCAAGCAATTGAAAGAGAAAGGCCCAAGGATCATCACCAAAGCCCACGGCGTTTACCTGTGGGACAGCGAAGGCAACAAGATCCTCGACGGTATGGCCGGCCTGTGGTGCGTGGCGATCGGTTACGGTCGCGATGAACTGGCCGATGCCGCCGCCAAGCAAATGAAAGAACTGCCGTACTACAACCTGTTCTTCCAGACCGCACACCCGCCGGTATTGGAGTTGGCCAAGGTCATTTCCGATGTTGCGCCGGCCGGCATGAACCATGTGTTCTTCACCGGCTCTGGCTCCGAAGGCAACGACACCATGTTGCGCATGGTCCGCCACTACTGGGCGATCAAGGGCCAGCCCAACAAGAAAACCATCATTGCCCGCAAGAATGGCTACCACGGCTCTACCGTGGCCGGCGCCAGCCTGGGCGGCATGACCTATATGCACGAGCAGGGCGACTTGCCGATCCCGGGCATTACCCACATCGCCCAGCCGTACTGGTTTGGCGAAGGCGGCGACATGAGCCCCGAGGAATTCGGTGTGTGGGCGGCCAACCAGTTGGAAGAGAAAATCCTGGAGCTGGGCGTGGACAACGTCGGCGCCTTTATTGCCGAGCCGATCCAGGGCGCCGGTGGCGTGATCGTGCCGCCTGCCACGTACTGGCCGCGCATCAAGGAAATCCTCGCCAAGTACGACATCCTGTTTGTCGCCGACGAAGTGATCTGCGGTTTCGGCCGTACCGGTGAGTGGTTCGGTAGCGATTTCTACGACCTCAAGCCACACATGATGACCATCGCCAAGGGCCTGACTTCGGGCTACGTGCCCATGGGCGGCCTGATCGTGCGCGACGAAGTGGTGGCGGTGCTCAACGAAGGGGGCGATTTCAACCACGGCTTTACCTATTCCGGTCACCCGGTCGCCGCGGCTGTGGCCCTGGAAAACATCCGCATCCTGCGCGATGAAAAAATCGTTAACCGTGTGCACGAAGAAACGGCACCTTATTTGCAGAAACGTCTGAGGGAACTGGGCGATCATCCGCTGGTGGGTGAAGTACGCGGCGTCGGTATGCTCGGTGCGATCGAGCTGGTGCAGGACAAGGCGACGCGCAAGCGTCATGAAGGCAAAGGCGCCGGCATGATCTGCCGAACCTTCTGCTTTGAAAATGGCCTGATCATGCGCGCCGTGGGCGACACCATGATCATTTCGCCGCCACTGGTTATCAGCAAGGCTGAAATCGACGAACTGGTGACCAAGGCCCGTCACTGCCTGGACCTGACTTTGGCTGCCTTGCAGGGCTAAGTGCTAGGCTCAGTGCGCGGTGTACTGGGCAGTTACAAATGCAGGGGCTTTGGTTGAAAGCCGGCCCCTGAACTTGCCAGACTGTCGCCCTGTTTTGTTGCCCTTCGGTTGGGCCGTAAAACATACAACGCTTGTGGCCCAAAAAAGAAAAAATTGGAGCATCACCAAATGAAGGCATTAGGTTTGAAGAACGCTGGCAAGACCCTCCTCGCCTTGTCGCTGATGGGCGCAATGGCGGGCGCGGCCCAGGCAGACAGCAAAGTGCTGCACGTCTACAACTGGTCCGACTACATTGCACCGGACACCATCGCCAACTTTGAAAAAGAGTCGGGCATCAAAGTGGTGTACGACGTTTTTGACAGCAACGAGACCCTGGAAGCCAAGTTGCTGGCAGGCAAGTCCGGCTACGACATCGTCGTACCGTCGAACAACTTCCTCGCCAAGCAGATCAAAGCCGGTGTCTATCAGGAGCTGGACAAGTCCAAGCTGCCTGCCTATAGCAACCTGAACGCATCCCTGCTCAAAGCCGTGTCGGTCAGCGACCCGGACAACAAGCACGCCTTCCCGTACATGTGGGGTTCGATCGGCATCGGCTACAACCCGGAGAAGGTCAAGGCTGCGCTGGGCGTGGACAAGATCGACTCGTGGGATGTGCTGATGAAGCCAGAGAACATCGCCAAGCTGAAAAGCTGCGGCGTGAGCTTCCTCGATTCGCCGACCGAAATGCTGCCGATTGCTTTGCACTACCTGGGCCTGCCGACCGACACCCAGAAGAAAGCCGACCTCAAGCAGGCTGAAGACCTGTTCTTGAAGATCCGTCCTTCGATCGGCTACTTCCACTCCTCCAAGTACATCTCCGACCTGGCCAATGGCAACATCTGCGTGGCCGTGGGTTACTCGGGTGACATCCAGCAGGCCAAGTCCCGTGCCGCTGAAGCCGGTGGCAAAGTCAAAGTTGCCTACGACATTCCGAAAGAAGGTGCCGGCAGTTTCTTCGACATGGTTGCCATCCCTAAAGATGCGGAAAACGTCGACGCTGCCTATGCATTCATGAACTACCTGCTCAAACCTGAAGTGATGGCGAGCATCACCAACAGCGTGCGTTTCCCGAACGGTAACGAGAAGGCCACCGCACTGGTAGACAAAGACATCACCAGCGACCCGGGCATCTACCCGGCCGCTGATGTGCAGGCCAAGCTCTACGCAATTGCTGACTTGCCGGCTGCTACTCAGCGTGAAATGACCCGTAGCTGGACCAAGATCAAATCCGGTAAATAACGCAAAAACCTGTAGGAGCGAGCTCGTGTGGGAGCGGGCTTGCTCGCGAATGCGCAGTGTCAGCCAGCATATGTATCAACTGATACGCCGCTTTCGCGAGCAAGCCCGCTCCCACACAAAACAGCTCTCACAAATTAAATGACAGAAAGTTTTGCCGGATCGGTTTATCGACGGTAAGTTGCGCGCCGGTTTTGTTGCCGGGCAACAACTTCAAGGCCCCAACTATTCAAGAGGACCTCCACTTGCCAATTTCTTTATTTCGCAAAGCCATGCTGGTGGGTGCAGGTATCACGCTGGCCGCCAGCGTGCAGGCCGCACCGACGGTGCATATTTATAACTGGTCGGATTACATCGGCCCCGACACCCTGGCCAACTTCGAAAAGGCCAGCGGTATCAAGCCCGTGTATGACGTGTTTGACTCCAACGAAACCCTGGAAGGCAAGTTGCTCGCCGGGCGCACCGGCTATGACGTGGTGGTGCCGTCCAACCATTTCCTGGGCAAGCAGATCAAGGCCGGGGCGTTCCAGAAGCTCGACAAGTCACTGCTGACAAACTACGCCAACCTCGACCCGGTACTGCTCAAGCGCCTGGAAAAGAACGACCCGGGCAACCAGTACGCGGTGCCGTACCTGTGGGGCACTAACGGCATTGGCTACAACGTCGACAAGGTCAAAGAAGTGCTGGGTGTCGACAAAATCGACTCCTGGGCTGTGTTGTTCGAACCGGAAAACATGAAGAAGCTGGCCACTTGCGGCGTGTCGTTCATGGACTCGGCCGATGAAATGCTGCCGGCGGTACTTAACTACATGGGCCTGGACCCCAACAGCACCAACCCGGCCGACTACAAGAAAGCCGAGGAAAAACTGCTGAAAGTGCGGCCCTACGTGACCTACTTCCATTCCTCAAAATACATCTCGGACCTGGCCAACGGCAACATCTGCGTGGCGGCCGGTTTCTCCGGCGATGTGTTCCAGGCCAAGGCTCGCGCAGCAGAGGCGGGCAAAGGCGTGAACATCGCCTACACGATTCCCAAAGAAGGCGGCAACCTGTGGTTCGACGTGCTGGCGATTCCCAAGGATGCCAGCAACGTCAAGGAAGCCCACGCCTTCATCAACTATTTGCTGCAGCCTGAGGTGATCGCTCAGGTCAGCGATCAAGTCGGTTACGCCAACCCTAACCCAGGGGCGGACAAACTGATGGAGCAATCGATACGCACTGACGCAGCGGTTTACCCACCGCAGGCGGTTCTCGAGCGGACATTCGTCAACTTTGAGCTACCCCCGAAAGTGCAGCGTTTAATGACCCGTAGCTGGACCAAGGTCAAGACGGGCAAGTAAGGCTCAAACTATCCAAGGCTGGCCCGCATTGGGCCGGCTGCACAGTTTTTTTTGGGAGTTTCGTAAATGGCAGTTGCCTCCGGCGCCTATAAGAAAGCCCTCGAGGGCGACCAGACACCGAAAAAGGTGCTGGTCAAAATCGACCGGGTCACGAAGAAGTTCGACGAGACGATTGCCGTGGACGATGTGTCCCTGGAAATCAAGAAAGGCGAGATCTTCGCCTTGCTCGGCGGTTCGGGTTCGGGCAAATCCACCTTGCTGCGCATGCTTGCAGGTTTCGAGCGCCCAACCGAAGGTCGCATCTACCTCGACGGTGTGGACATCACCGACATGCCGCCCTACGAGCGGCCGATCAACATGATGTTCCAGTCCTACGCCCTGTTCCCGCACATGACCGTGGCGCAGAACATCGCCTTCGGCCTGCAACAGGACAAGATCCCCAAGGCTGAAGTCGACGCACGCGTGGCCGAGATGCTCAAGCTGGTGCAGATGAGCCAGTACGCCAAGCGCAAGCCGCACCAGTTGTCCGGCGGCCAGCGCCAGCGTGTGGCGTTGGCCCGCTCCTTGGCCAAGCGCCCGAAACTGCTGCTGCTCGATGAGCCGATGGGCGCGCTGGACAAGAAGCTGCGCTCGCAGATGCAACTGGAGTTGGTGGAGATCATCGAGCGCGTTGGGGTGACCTGCGTGATGGTGACCCACGACCAGGAAGAGGCCATGACCATGGCCGAACGCATTGCGATCATGCACCTGGGCTGGATCGCCCAGATCGGCAGCCCCATCGATATCTACGAAACCCCCACCAGCCGCCTGGTGTGCGAGTTCATCGGCAACGTCAACATCTTCGACACCCAAGTGGTGGACGACGCTGAAGGCCACGCGGTGCTCAAGTGCCCGGACCTGGACCGCGACATCTACGTGGGCTACGGCATCGCCACTTCGGTGGAAGACAAGTCGGTGACCTACGCCATTCGCCCGGAAAAGCTGCTGGTGACCACCGAAATGCCGACCTGCGAGCACAACTGGTCCAGCGGCAAGGTGCACGACATCGCCTACCTGGGCGGCCACTCAGTGTTCTACGTGGAGCTGCCGAGCGGCAAGCTGGTGCAGTCCTTCGTCGCTAACGCCGAACGCCGTGGCCAACGCCCAACCTGGGGTGACCAGGTGTACGTATGGTGGGAAGACGACAGCGGCGTGGTACTTCGCTCATGAACATGAAGAAATTCAAGCGGCGCTTGGATCGCATCGTGCCCAATGGCAAGCAGGTGGTCATCGGGATTCCCTTCCTCTGGCTGTTCCTGTTTTTTGCACTGCCGTTTTTCATCGTGCTGAAAATCAGCTTTGCCGAAGCCGATGTGGCGATCCCGCCCTATACCGAGATCTATACCTACGTTGAGCAAAAGCTGGAGGTGGTGCTGAACCTGGCCAACTACAGCTTGCTGGCGGGCGACGAGTTGTACATTGCCGCTTACCTTGGCTCGTTGAAGATGGCGTTTTTCAGCACGCTGCTGTGCCTGCTGATCGGCTACCCGATGGCCTACGCCATCGCCACCGCGCGCAAAGAGATGCAGACCGTGCTGGTGCTGCTGATCATGATGCCCACCTGGACCGCGATCCTGATCCGGGTGTATGCGTGGATGGGCATCCTCAGCAACAACGGCCTGCTCAACGGCTTTTTGATGTCCATGGGCTTGATCAACGAGCCACTGCAGATCCTCAACACCAACATCGCGGTGTACATCGGTGTGGTCTATTCGTACCTGCCGTTCATGATCCTGCCGCTGTACGCCAACCTGGTGAAGCACGACCAGAGCCTGCTGGAAGCCGCTTCCGACCTGGGGTCGAGCACCTTCAACAGCTTCTGGAAAATCACCGTGCCGCTGTCCAAGAACGGCATCATCGCCGGTTGCATGCTGGTGTTTATCCCGGTGGTGGGCGAGTTCGTGATTCCTGAACTGCTCGGCGGCCCGGAAACCCTGATGATCGGTAAGGTGTTGTGGCAAGAGTTCTTCAACAACCGTGACTGGCCGGTGGCGTCTGCCCTGGCGGTGGTGATGCTGGCGATCCTGATCGTACCGATCATCCTGTTCAACCGCAGCCAAGCCAAAGAGTTGGAGGGCAAGATATGAAGCGCTTTCGTTTCTCCAGCTTCATGCTGGTCGCAGGGTTGTTGTTCATCTACCTGCCGATGTTGATCCTGGTGATCTACTCGTTCAACGAATCCAAACTGGTGACGGTGTGGGGCGGATGGTCGATCAAGTGGTACGTGGGCCTGTTGGACAACACCCAGTTGATGGGCTCGGTGGCCCGCTCCCTGGAAATCGCCTGCTACACGGCGGTGGCGGCGGTGGCGTTGGGTACCCTGGCAGCCTTCGTGCTGACGCGCATCAGTCAGTTCAAGGGCCGCACGCTGTTCGGCGGCCTGGTGACGGCGCCGTTGGTGATGCCGGAAGTGATCACCGGTCTGTCGCTGTTGCTGCTGTTCGTGGCCATGGCGCAGATGATCGGCTGGCCCCAGGAGCGTGGCATCGTCACCATCTGGATCGCCCACACCACCTTCTGTGCGGCGTATGTGGCGGTGGTGGTGTCGGCGCGCTTGCGTGAGCTGGACCTGTCGATTGAAGAAGCAGCGATGGACTTGGGCGCACGGCCGTGGAAGGTGTTCTTCCTGATCACTATCCCGATGATTGCGCCGTCGCTGGCGGCGGGCGGGATGATGTCGTTCGCGCTGTCCCTGGACGACCTGGTACTGGCCAGCTTCGTGTCGGGCCCCGGTTCCACCACCTTGCCGATGGAAGTGTTCTCTGCGGTGCGCCTTGGGGTTAAACCCGAGATCAACGCCGTGGCGAGCCTGATTCTGTTGGCGGTGTCGCTGGTGACCTTCCTGGTGTGGTTCTTCAGCCGTCGGGCCGAAGAACATCGCAAGAAGGCCATTCAGCAGGCAATTGAAGAAGCGGCGGCGGATGGCTGGCAACAGCCGGACAAACGCCGGACGCCAGCACCGGTCTAACTGCCGGAACAGGGTGAAAATGTGGGAGCTGGCTTGCCTGCGATGGCGGTGTATCAGTCACTTATTAGGTGCTGACCCACCGCCATCGCAGGCAAGCCAGCTCCCACAGTAGTTTTGCGGTGCTTATAAAATCGGGTTTCAGTCAGCCCACGGCGACGTGCGGATCACCTGCACAAAATTCATCGGCTTGAACCCAGGCTCCTGGTCCACCAGCACATCGGTCTTCACGTTGCCAAACGTGGTCTGCGGGCGATGGCGCAAGCCGTCGGCGAACGCGCAGATGATGCACTCCTTGAACCCTTCACCCCGTGGATGTGCATGCACCACCGCTTCGCGCTGCACGCTGCTGAACGCGGCGTAGTCCATGCCCAGTACGTCCATCTCCACACCAGCGGTCACCAGCGCTACGGTGGGGCGCAGGTGTTTCGGCACGCCTGGCGTGGTGTGCAGGGCGATGGACAACCACACTTGTTCGATATCGTCATCGCTCAACCCATAAGGCTTGAGGAACGCGGCGGCGGCGTTGGCGCCGTCCACTTCGAAACGCTCATCGTCACTGCGGTGGCCTTCCACCAGGCCCAAGTCATGGAACATCGCGCCAACGTAGAGCAACTCCGGGTTGTAGGCCAATTGCTTGCGCTCACCGCTCAAGGCGCCGAACAGGAAGACCCGGCGCGAATGGTGGTAGAGCAGGTCGGACTCGACGTCACGGATGTATTCGGTGGTGGCCCTGGCCAAGGCGCTGTCAGGAATCTGGATACCGGCTATGGTGGTGCTCATGGTGGATCTCCTCTGGAAAGATTCCAGTCTGGTCCCATGACCCTGGAGCGGCTATCACCACAGGGAGGCGATCCCGGCCAATGTGCCGCCACATCGTGCCAAGCATGTAGGCGATCCCCTGTGGGAGCTGGCTTGCCTGCGATAGCATCACCTCGGTGTACCTGAGGTACCGAGTCGTCTGCATCGCAGGCAAGCCAGCTCCCACAAGGGGGGGCGCGTTTATCCAGTTGGAAAAAGGTGTTTGTGAGTATGGGCAAAACCGTTGCCATCCTGATCTTCCCCGGGGTCCAGTCGCTGGACGTGACCGGGCCGATGGATGTGTTCTGCGAGGCCAACCGCTTCCTGGCGCCCGAGGATCACTATCGGCTGGAAGTGCTCGGCTTCGGCCACGGCGCCATGGCGGCCTCCAACGGTTTGTCATTGCAGGCGCACAAGCACTACAGCGAAGCTCGGCAACCCTACGACCTGCTGCTGGTCGCCGGTGGCCCGCAGTTACCGTTCGACGATTTCGGCCCCGAGTTTGACGCCTGGCTGCGCACTGCCGCCGCTAAGGCACAGCGCTTCGGCTCGATCTGCAACGGCGCCTTTATGCTGGCCCGTGCGGGCCTGCTGGACGGCAAGACCGTCACTACTCACTGGAACGACGCCGCCAGCCTGGCGCGCCTGTGCCCCTCGGCCCAAGTCGAAGCCGACCGTCTGTATGTGCAGGACGGCAAGCTCTACACCTCCGCCGGGGTCACGGCAGGTATCGACCTGTCGTTGTACTTGCTGGCCCAGGATCACGGCCCGGAAGTCGCGCTGAGCGTGGCCAAGCGCCTGGTGGTGTTCACCCAGCGCTCGGGCGGGCAATCGCAGTTCAGCCCATTCCTCACGCCCCATGCCGAAACCACCTCGGCGGTGGCGCTGGTGCAGCTGTACGTGTTGGCCAATCTGACGGGAGACTTGACCATTGCCGACCTGGCCAAGGCGGCCAATATGAGTGCGCGCAATTTCTCCCGGGTGTTTGCCCGTGAAGCGCGGATTACGCCAGCGGAATTTGTCGAGAGGGCGCGCGTGGATGCGGCGCGGGTGATGCTTGAAAGCAGCCACGCACCGCTTAAAACCGTGGCCTATCAATGCGGCTTTCGCGACGCCCAGCACATGCGCAGTGTGTTCAACCGCCGGCTGGGCGTCACGCCGCAACAGTTCAGGCTTAACTTTGCGGCGCCGGTTTGAGCGTGTCGTAGGCTTCCAGGGCGCGCAGCGAGTAGATATAGGCCGCGCCTGCATTCAGCGAGATCGCGGTGGCCAGCGTGGCCGCCACTTCTTCGCGGGTTGCCCCGGCCTTGATGGCGGCGTCGGCATGTACGCCGATGCAACCGTCGCAGCGGGTGGTGATCGCCACGGCGATGGAAATCAGTTCACGGGTCTTGGCGTCGAGTACATTGTTTTCCTCGGCAGCTTCCCCCAGCGCCATGTAGGCTTTGACCATCTTCGGGTTGCTCTTGCCCAGTGAGCCAAAGGCTTTCTTCACGGTAGGCAGCAAGTCGGACCAGTTATTGAACATTGCAGTGACTCCTGAACAGGTTGGGTGTGAAGCCAGTCTGCGCCGTTCAGGGCTGGGGCTATTGTTCAATCCGCTCATCTTTTTGACCGATATTCGCAAATGAATGCCATCGACACCCTTATCGCGCTGGCCAACCTGCGCGGCAGCCTGGATTTGCGTTGCCAGTTCCAAGGGAACTGGGCGCTGGACCATGCGCCGGAAAACCTCGGCGTGGCGCCGTATCACATCGTGCTCAGCGGCACCTGCCGCGCCGAGTTGTCTGGCGGGCAGTGTGTGACGCTGGAGGAGGGCGATATCCTGCTGATGCCCGGTGGCGGTACCCACCTGCTGCGCAGCCAGGGCGCGCGCATCCGCCCGATGCAGCCTCGCGTTATCGACGGTGGGGTGCTGACCGTGCACCGTTTGGGCGGCGAACAGCCGGATGTGGATATGCTGTGTGGCAGCTTTCACTACAACCGCCAGTCGCTGTTGTTCGATGCGTTGCCGGACTATCTGGTGGTGTCCAGCCGCCAGTGGCAGGGTGATGGGCAATTGGCGGCGTTGATCGCCTTGCTGCGCAGCGAAGCGGACGGGCAGCAATTGGGCGCCCGTTCGTTTATCAATGCGCTGTCTTCAGCCCTGTTCACCTTGATCCTGCGCAGTTGGTTGAGCGACCAGGCGCCAGTGGCGGGTACCTTCGCCTTGCTCGCTGACAAGCGCTTGAGCAAGGCCTGGCAAGCCATGCTGGCTGAGCCTGGGCATGAGTGGACCATCGACAGCCTGGCGTTGGCGGCCAGCATGTCCCGCGCCACCTTTATGCGTGCGTTCGTCAAAGTGGCAGGCGTATCGCCCTGGGTGCTGCTCACTCAGTTGCGTATGGAGAGGGCGTTCAACCTGCTGCGTCAGTCACGCCTGAGCCTGATCGATATCGCCGCCCAGGTGGGGTATCAGTCCCAGGCGGCATTCAGCAAGAAATTCAAGGACACCTACGGCCAAGCGCCAGGGCGCATGCGGGCAGGCTAGCCCCATGCCTGCAGGCGCGAGCTTGCTCGGGAAGAACGCACAGGCGCCGCGTTCATTCAGGAAGCGCGCGTTAGCGTTGACGTTTTCGCGAGCAAGCTCGCTCCTACAGACAGGGGGTCGGGTAGGTTGGTCCTTATCGGGCGGGCAGCAGTTTCAAGGTGCCGCGGGTATTGGCCGTCACTTCCTCGTCACTGAAGTGCGCCTGCTCGTACCTTCCCTCGATATAGCTCTGCGCCTGGTCGCCATAGTGCGTATCAAACGGCACGCCGCTTTGCCCCACCGGGTTGATGGTGAGGGCGTGGGTCGGGTCGGCGAAGTCGATCAGGCGTCGTGTCGACGGGCCGTAGGTCACCGGCCACGGTGCCGGGCCAATTGGGGCGGTCTGGTTGTTTGGCACTTCGTGGCTGCCCGGCGCCGGGAACGGGCCGACGTTGAAGATCTTATCCAGCGGCTTTTGCAGGCCCAGCGGGTGGCCGTGGGTCAGGGTGTGCGCCTTGCCCCACTGCCACTGCGTCGGGTCATCGCCGAACGTCGCCTTGAGGTGGGTCAGGCTGTTGTGCCAGGCGAGCTTGACGGTGTCGGCCCGATTGCCGTTCCACCAGGGTGAGTCTGCCGATGCGGCCAGGCGGGGCAAGGCGGCGTCGATCACGCGGGTGCCGAGCAGGGTCTTGAACAAGGCATCGCCGAGTTTGGGGTGAAAGGTCGCGTCGCTAAGGTTGAACAGCAACTGGTTGAACAGCGTGGCACTGGTGGAGTCCAGCGGGTAGTCACCCTTCCAGTTGGCAAGCTGCTCCACCAATTTGAGCTGCGCCGGGTCCTTGACCACCTCGCGCAGCACCGGCAACAGCGGTGCCAGCAGGCGCGGGCCATGGGCGGTGGTGGTGCCCAGTTGCAGGGCCTGGCTGTTGGTCACATCCCACTTCACGCTTGTGTCGCTCAACTGCGCGTTCAGCTGCTGGCCGCGATCAGCCAGGTTGTAATAGCCGGGGATCGGCATGCCGGTGGGCGATGCCGGCTGGGCATTGGCGGACACCACATAGCCGCGCGGCGGATTTTCTTCCTGGGGGTTGGCACTGAAGGGGTAGAAACCCAGCTTGTCGGCTTGGGCGGTACTGCCGTCGAGGACGAACGCCGGGTTGACGCCAGCCGGGCGGATCGGCAACTGCGCCGCCGCCCACCAGCCGATATCGCCCTTGGCATTGGCCCACACGATGTTCAGGCCCGGCGCCGAGACCTTCGCGGCCGCGGCACGCGCCTTGGCCAGGGTATCGGCACGGTTGAGCTGATAGAAACCATCGAGGATCGGGTTTTCGCTGTCGAGGAACGCCCACCACATGGCAATTGGTGTGCTGCCGGCGTTCTCACCGAGCACGTCGTTGATGATCGGGCCGTGGGGCGAGCGGCGCAGGGTGAGGGTCACCGGCGCCTGGCCCTTGACCTGGATCTGCTGCTCGCTGCTGCTCATGTCCACCCATTGGTCGTGATACCAAACCTGGTTGGGGTTGTTTGGGTTGACCTTCTCGGCGACCAGGTCGAGGTCGTCGTTCTGGAACATGGTCAGGCTCCAGCCGAAGTCCTGGTTGTGCCCCAGGAACGCCACCGGTACCAGCGCGTTGTGGTAGCCGTACAACTCAAAGCCTGGCGCCGACAACTGCGCTTCGTACCACACCGAAGGCACCGAAAAACGGATATGCGGATCACCCGCCAGCAACGGCTTGCCGCTTTGGGTATGGCTGCCGCTGACGGCCCAGGCATTGCTGCCTTCGAACTGCGGCAGGCCGTTATCGGCCAGGGCCTGTTCGCTCAGGGCGGCGATGGCGCCAAGGGTCTGCCAGTCGCTGGCCGCCAGATTGAGGGCGCCCTTGGGTTGCCAGTCCAGATCGAAGACCTTCAAGTAGTCGCTGCCCAGCCGGTCGCGCACATACGTCAGCACCGGCTCGGTGCGAAAGGCGGCGGCAAAGCTGTAGGCCATGTACCCGGCGACGCTGATGCTGTCTTCGGCGGTAAACGGGCGCTTGGCGATGCCCAGCACATCGAACTCCATAGGGCTGGCGTGGCTGTCCTGATACTGGTTGATCCCGTCCAGGTAGGCTTGCAGGGCCTTGGACGAGGCTGAGCCAGGGTCCATGTGCTCCACGTAGCTCAAGGCACGCTCGCGAATGCGCAGGCTGCGAAACAGTTTGTCGGTTTCCAGCAGCTTGGGCCCCAGCACCTCGGCCAGCTCGCCACGGGCCAGGCGCCGCATGATCTCCATCTGGAACAGGCGGTCCTGGGCATGCACGTAGCCCAGGGCGCGGTACAGGTCGGCCTCATTCTCGGCGCGGATATGCGGTACACCACGGTCGTCGTAGCGCACCGTGACCGAGCCTTGCAGGTGCGCCAGCGTCACCGTGCCCTGGCGCGTAGGTTGTTTGCTGTAGACGTACCAACCGGCGCCCAGGGCGACCAGCACAATCAGCACCGCAAAAACCTGCAAGACGCGCTTCATGAACATTCCTTACCAGAGTGGGCGGACTACAGATCCTTAGGCCACGAACAATAGCAGCCTACCGCGAGAGTGTGAGTGGCATTCACCTCGCGTCCGGCTCCAAGGGCCTTGAGGATCGGCTCGATAAAACTGTTGCTGGCGTTGCACGTGAGGCCTTCGCTGTAGGGGCCGAAATACGCCAGCTTGCCGGTGCGATCCCAAATGCCCACGGCCGGGCTGGCGGGGATCTGGTCCGCGCCAGGCAGGGCATCAAGGACTTTCAGATGGCGCAGGTTCTCGGGCAACTGGCCGTGGCTGCCGGGTTTTTGCAGGGCATAGAACTCCACGCCCTGGGGCGCGTACTGCTCGATCAACTCGCCCAGGTGTTGCTGGTTACCGACATTGCACGGGCAGGCCGGGTCCCAGAAGTGCACCAGACGAATCGGGCCAGGGCCGCTGAGGGCGGCAGGCAGTTGCAGCGCATCGCCGGAAAATACCGCCGTGTGTTCGCTGAAGGCGCGTAGGTAGCGGCCCTGGAACCAGTCATACGCAGCCCACAGCACCCCCGCGCAGATAACCAGGATCAGGCTGGCGAACAGGGCATTACGGTAGGGCGGTCGCATTGGATGTATCCTCGCAGGTCGCGTAGCTTGCCATGCTTGTCCTGACAGATGAATATCGCAGCTCGATATTCATCTTCACCGCAAGTCTGGAAGCCTTTATGCCCGTCACCTTTGACCCTGATCATCTGCGCGAAAGCTTGCGCCCGCTGGTGGATGCGCAGCCGCTGTCAGCCGAGGCGAGGGTTTACCAGCGTTTCTACGGGCTCGACCTGGCCGCACGCCAGGTGCCGGCGGTGAGCCGCCTGGGGCGTTTTGAGGTGGATGGGTTTGAGGTGGTGGCCCAGGTCTGGTGGCCGCCGGCGCCGGTGGCGACGATGTTCCTGTTTCACGGTTTCTACGATCACATGGGGCTGTATCGCCATGTGGTGGAGTGGGCGCTGGACCAGGGCTTCGTGGTGATCGCCTGCGACCTGCCGGGCCATGGCTTGTCCAGCGGCGCACGCGCCAGCATCGATGACTTTGCGGTGTACCAGAGCGTGGTGCAGGCGTTGTTCGTCGAGGCCAAGGCGTTGCAATTGCCGCAACCCTGGCACCTGTTCGGGCAAAGCACCGGCGGCGCCATTGTGGTGGACCACTTGCTCAACCACGGCGCCCAAAGCCCGGCCCAGGGCAAGACCTTCCTGCTGTCGCCGTTGGTGCGGCCGCGTGCCTGGGGTTGGTCGCAGGTCAGCTATTACCTGCTGCGCCCGTTCGTCAAAGGCATCGCCCGGCGTTTCAGCGATAACTCCAACGACCCGGCGTTCAAGCCGTTCCTTGAAGCCGACCCGCTACAGCCTCGCCAATTGCCTACCGCCTGGGTGGGGGCGCTGGCGCGCTGGATCAAACGCATCGAAGCCGCACCGCGCAGCCCCCGGCGCCCGGTGATTGTGCAGGGCGAGGAAGATATGACGGTGGATTGGCAGCACAATCTGCAGGTGTTGCGGGGTAAGTTCGATCAGCCTGAGGTGTTGATGCTCAAGCGGGGTCGGCATCATCTGGCCAATGAAATTGCGCAGATTCGCGATGAGTACTTCAGTTTTCTCACCCGCCACCTGAAATAACGCAATCCAAATGTGGGAGCTGGCTTGCCTGCGATAGCGGTGTAACTGACAGATCGCAATCGCAGGCAAGCCAGCTCCCACAGGGTTTACTGCGTCAGGCTTGAGGTGCTCTGACCAACGGCAAGCCCTGCGCGAATGGCGGCAAGGGCGGCCTGGTAATACGCCTTACCCTCCGGCGACTCGGCAAAGGTGGCGAACTCTTCCAGCTCCGGGTCGGACAAATCCCGGTAGACATACAGCAAGGTGTTGTTCAAATCCTTGTCGATCTGCTGCATCAGCCGCTCGCGCTGGCCATTCAACATGCCTTGCGCCTGACCGCCGCCGAGCAGGCCGGGGATCATCTGGCTCAAGCTGTCGGCCGCCACGCCCGCAATCGCCAGGCTGACCTCGGCACCGGCCTCGCGGGCGGGCAGGGCCTGGGCCAGGTGGCCGATGATCAGGCTGCGGGTGGCATCGGCTTCGAGTTTGGGCAGGCCCTGGGCGTTTTTCGCCAGTTGGTCGCGGCGCGTGGCCAGCAACTCGGCGGCGACGATCTTGCGGCCCAGGGGCGATTGGAAAAACGCCAGGGCAGGTTTCGGGTCGGGCAAGTGCTTGCGCAGTTGCGCCTCGGCACGCTGGTCCATGGCCTGGGCGGCAAAGCGTTTATTGCTGTTGTCCACCAGCGCCTGGTACACCGCTGGCGGCAGGCTATTGCGGTAGCGCTGCTGGGCGGCACTGAGGGCGTCATTGAAGTGCGCACGTTGTTCGGCCCAGCCGGCGACCTTGTACAACTGGTCATGGCCGTCTGCCCAGGCGGGCAAAACGCAGAACATCAACACAGAAAAAAACAAACGACGCATAAGGACTCCTGTCAGTCGGCCACTATTGTCCGTGTCGGGCGTAGGATTTGTCGAGAAGTCCTATCAGTCACCTGACTAAAGTGTATTCGGACGCTCAACGGCGCTGTCGGATTTTCAGGCGTATGGATACTATGCGCGCCATGCAAATACCCCTCGATCACCCGCTGCTGCAACGCATCGTCGACGACCTGGCCGAAAAAGGCTGGTCGCAGCAAAATGGCTTCCTGCCCCA
This sequence comes from Pseudomonas sp. AP42, assembly GCF_001728935.1. Taxonomy (NCBI): domain Bacteria; kingdom Pseudomonadati; phylum Pseudomonadota; class Gammaproteobacteria; order Pseudomonadales; family Pseudomonadaceae; genus Pseudomonas; species Pseudomonas sp. AP42. Next base: position 1,135 of record NZ_LYSO01000062.1, on the reverse strand, counting down.
GGCTCTGACCCTGGAGCTGGCGGCTGAGTGCCGTAAACGTGCGGCGCAGGGTGAACTGGCGCCCGCAGCGGTAGGGCGTGGGCTGGCCCAGGAGATTCGCGAAGGCATTCGCGGTGACCATATCCAGTGGCTGGAGGAGGGTGACGCGCCTATCTGCGACACCTACATGGGCGTGATGGACGGCCTGCGCCTGGCGATGAATCGCAGCCTGTTCCTGGGCCTGGAAGATTTCGAAAGCCACTTTGCGATGTACCCGCCGGGGGCGTTTTACCTCAAGCATGTAGACCGTTTTCGCGACGACGACCGGCGCATGGTCTCGGCGGTGATTTACTTGAACGACGCCTGGCTGCCCGAGCATGGCGGCCAACTGCGCATGTACCTCAAGGGCGGCGTCGAATACGACGTGGTGCCCACCGGGGGTTGCCTGGTGGTATTCCTGTCGGGCGAGGTGCCCCACGAAGTCCTGCCCGCTACGCGCGAACGCCTGTCCTTGACGGGCTGGTTTCGCCGGCGGGGCAACGAGCCGTTTTGAGCATGGAAAAGATTCTGGTCAGCCGCTGCCTGCTCGGGCACAAGGTGCGCTATGACGGCGGGGCCAGCGGCCCATTCGACCAACTGGCAGCGTGGCAAGCTGAAGGCCGCGTGGTTGCCATTTGTCCGGAAGTGGCGGGCGGCTTGCCCACACCGCGGCCATCGGCCGAAATCCCAGGCGGGCAGGGGATCGACGTGTGGGAAGGCCGCGCCCAGGTGCTGACGGCCGATGGCGAAGACTTCAGCAACGCCTTCCTCGACGGCGCCCGCCAAGCCTTGGCGCTGGTGCAACGCCATCACATCCGCATCGCCATTCTCAAGGCCAACAGCCCGTCCTGCGGCAATCTGTTGACCTATGACGGCACCTTCAGTGGGGTGAAGGTCAGTGGCGAAGGCGTCACGGCGGCGCTGCTCAAGCGCCATGGTGTGCAGGTGTTCAGTGAGCTGCAGTTGCCTGAGGCGGCGGTGGCTCTCACGCAGCTTTAGAAACTTGCATAGATCAAATGTGGGAGCTGGCTTGCCTGCGATGACGGCCTGCCAGGCGACACAGTTGGATTGGGTGTATATCCATTGCTGCGGTAACGGCCACTTAGGGTTCCGCCCT
>NZ_LYSO01000061.1:0-34037 GCF_001728935.1 Pseudomonas sp. AP42 | reverse complement strand
TACACAATCCAACTGCGTTGACTGCTAGGCCGCCTTCGCGAGCAAGCCCGCTCCCACAGTTGGATTGTGGGGTGTCAGGTGGACAGGTGTCGGCTGGGAGGCTGTCATCGCAGGCAAGCCAGCTCCCACAGAGGGATCGTTGGGGTGTCAGGTAGACAGGCGTCGGCTGGCGGGCCGTCATCGCAGGCAAGCCAGCTCCCACAGAGGGATCGTTGAGGTGTCAGGTAGATAGGTGTTGGCTGGCAGGCCGTCATCGCAGGCAAGCCAGCTCCCACAGTTGGAGTGCGTTAGGGATTCTTCACATCGACCAGACTCATCAACCCCGCCAACGGAAAGTCCCCCTCAAGCTGCGCCAAGCTGGCCGTATACATCAGCTGTGGCTGACGCTGATGCCCATGCTGCAAAAAACTGATCAGGTTGCCCACCAACGGCTGGTGGCTGACCAACAGCACGTCGTCATCGCTGTCGAGTTTCTTCAGCACCTGTTGAACATCCCCATCGGGCGTCAGCCACGGCACCGTAACGATATCGGCCTGAAACCCCAGCACATCGCGCACCAACTGCGCCGTCTGCTGCGCCCGTACATAAGGGCTGGCAATGATGGCGCCCAAGGGCTGGCCAATCAGGTGCGCAGCACTGCGCAAGACTTCGGCACGCCCATGCTCGGTAAGGTTGCGCTCGGCGTCCGTGCGCGCATGCGCTTGGGCCTCACCGTGACGCAAAATCCATACCTTCATAGCTTCGGCTCTTCATCACGCACCGGGTGCGGTGCCGGCGGTACGCTGTGGGCCGCTTCACCTTCGGGCGCACGCGGGGTTGGCCAATCGGCGAACGGCCAAGGCTTTTGTTCGGTGTGGAAGCTGCCAAAGCGGCCGATCTGCGCCAGGAACTGGCTGAGGCTGTCGCCAAAATTCATCAGGCCCAGGTTCGGCGCGCCGTAGATCAGCCGGTAAATCAATTGCACCACCACCAGCGCGCCGAGCAGGAATTGCGCCACCTGCCATACCAGCGCAAACACCAGCATCCACAGGATGCGCAAGACAATCGACTCGTAAGGAGGGGCAGCTTTGGGATCGTTCATGACGCGTTCCTCAGTTGAAACCACTGGTGGAAATAAAGTCGACATCGGTTTTGGGCTCGGCCCGCATCAGCAACTCGATGACCTGGTTCAAGGTGCGCCCTTCGAACAGGATCGCGTGCAGCCCGGCGACCAGCGGCATATATACGCCCACTTCCTGGGCCTTGGCCTTCAAGACCTTGAGGGTGTTGACCCCTTCGGCCACTTCGCCCAGGCGCGTCACCGCCTCGTCCAGGCTCAGCCCTTGGCCCAGCGCAAACCCGACCTGATAATTGCGGCTTTTAGGCGATGAACAGGTGACGATCAAGTCACCCACGCCCGCCAGGCCGAGGAAGGTCATGGGGTTGGCGCCCTGGTTCACCGCAAAACGGGTCATCTCGGCCAGAGCCCGGGTAATCAGCATGCTCTTGGTGTTTTCGCCCATGCCCAGGGCCACGGCCATGCCGGCAATGATCGCGTAGACGTTTTTCAACGCCCCGCCCAATTCGACGCCGAAGCGATCGGCGCTGGCGTAGACCCGGAAGGTACGGCCATGCAGCACAGCCTGGACGCGCTCGCACAAGGCCTCGTCTTCACTGGCAACCACGGTGGCGGTCAATGCGTGCTCGGCAACTTCCCGCGCCAGGTTCGGCCCGGACAGCACGCCAATACGCGCCTGCGGGGCTATTTCGGTGAGGATTTCACTCATCAACTTGAAGGTGTGGGCCTCAATGCCCTTGGTCAGGCTGACCAGCAGCTTGCCGGCCAGGCGTTCGGCGTGGGGCGCCAATACCGAGCGCAAGGCGCTGGAAGGCAGCGCGACGAAGCACAGGTCGCAGGCCGTGAGGGTTTCCAGCAGGTCGGTCACCGGCTCGACGGCAGGATGAATCTTGATACCTTTAAGGTAACGGGGGTTTTCGCGATGCACGCGAATGGCTTCGGCCTGCTCGGGGTCGCGCATCCACTGGCGCACCGCGTGGCCGTTCTCGGCCAGCAGGTTAGCCACGGCGGTACCAAAACTTCCGCCTCCCAGGACCGCAATAGGGCGCTGTTCAGTCATATGCAATCCGTTAATCCATACCAGTGGCGATGGCGGCATTATACGGGGCGCCCGGCTTGCGGCCAGCCCCCGTATCAATTCGCGGGGTTGTCGGAAAATGCCATGGATGTGCGAAGTAATTGCAAGTCCTACGACTGGCAAATAGCCGCGCCTCGGTTAACATGGGCGGCTATCCGCAATTAACAAGGCCGTGCCGTGTATCTAGGCCCCCCTCCTCGCTCATCACTGTTATTGATGCTGGCGTGCGCTACCTGCGCGCAAGCCGACGATCTATTCCTCGACAGCCAGCCGCTGCCGCAGGTCTTGACCGCCACGCGCCTCAAGCAATCGGCCGCCGCCGTGCCCGGCAGCATGACGGTGATCGACAGTGAGCTGATCAAGGCCAGCGGCGCCCGGGACATCTCGGAACTGCTGCGGCTGGTCCCGGGGATGATGGTCGGCTACACCAGCGGTAACCAGGCCTCAGTGAATTACCACGGCACCAGCGCCAGCGATGCACGGCGCATGCAGGTGCTGATCGATGGGCGCTCGGTCTACCGCGCCGGCCTGGCCACGGTGGACTGGAGCGATATCCCGGTGGCCATGGAGGATATCGAGCGCATCGAGGTGTTTCGCGGCCCCAACACGGTCAGCTACGGTGCCAATGCGCTGATGGCGGTGGTGAATATCCTCACCCGCTCGCCGGCCAACAGCCACGGCTCGCGGGTAAAGGTCATCCGTGGCGAGCGTGGCATCAATGACTTCTATGCCAGCCAGGGTGTGGGCTGGGAGACCGGCGATTTGCGCTTGTCCCTGTCCGGGCAACAGGACGATGGATTTGACAGTGACGCGGCCGGCGCCGACCGCCGTGACGGGCGCCGTCTCAACCGTTTCAGCCTGGCGGTGAGCCAGACCTTGAACGCGCAACAAAGCCTCGACTGGCAACTGAACGTCAAGGAAGGCACCAACCAGCGCCCTTATACCTACACCCCAGTGTTTGCCGGGATTACCGAAGGCGGCAGCAATTCCGACGTCACCGCCAAAGACTACGCGGGCTCCCTGCGCTGGAACTTTGACTTCAACCCCGACCACAGCCTGTATATCCAGGGCTCGGCACAGCAATGGGACCGCAAGCAAATCTGGAAAGCCTGTGACGCCAAGGCCTCGTTCAGCCCTGAACTGACCCAGCTATGGCAGCTCAACCCCAACTATGCCGAATTGCTGGCGCGGCACATGGACACTTACAGCCAAGGCTCCGCCCCACCGGGTAACGCCGCCGAACAGGCCTTGGCCAACCAGGTGCTGGACCAGTGGCGCAACGGCGCCAACCAGAGCGTGTGCGGCGATATCGACCAGAGCACCCGTGAAAGCCGCTACGACCTGGAGATCCAGGACACGCTCAGCCTCTCCGACAGCCTGCGCCTGGTCAGCGGCATGAATTACCGCTACGACCGCGCCGATTCCGAGACCTACTTCAATGGCACCCTGGACGACACCACCTGGCGCCTGTTCGGGCACCTGGAATGGCGCGCCAGCGAGCACTGGCTGCTGCAAGGTGGCGCCATGTACGAAGACACCCACCTGAGCGGCAACTCGCTGACGCCACGGGTGGCGGTCAATTACCTGATCAACCCCCGCCACGGCTTGCGCGCGGTTTACTCCGAGGCGATACGCTCGCCGGACATGTTTGAGAACAACGTCAATTGGAGCTACCGCGTCACCAATCTCAGTTCCCCGACCTACGGGCAAAACGCCGGGCAATATTTTGTCGTGACGCGCGGCCCCGGCAACCTCGACAAAGAGTTGATGCGCTCGCGCGAGCTGGGCTACAACGGCTTCTTTGCCGAGCTGGGGCTGAATGTCGACGTGAAGCTGTTCTATGACGAAATCACCGACATGATCAGCTCTCCGCTACGTAACAACCAATACATCGCCAGCAACGCCAATAGTGCGCGCTTTAGCGGTGCCGAGTCGCAGTTCGACTGGCGCGTGAGTAACGCCGACCGCCTGCGCCTGACCTATGCTTATGTAGACGCCACCTCCAGCAACCCGCGGGACAAGGCGCAAACCGCGCGTAACAGCGGCTCGGCCGGTTGGCTGCGTGAATGGGGCCAGGGTTGGTCCAGCGCCTTGTTCTACTATGGCGACGACGCACTCAACCAATATCGCTTCCAGCGGGTCGACCTGCGGGTGGCCAAGCGCATCGCCGTAGGCAAAACCAATGTGGAGCTGGCGGGCATGTTGCAACAACGCCTGGACAACCAGCCCACCACTTGGGCCGACAACAACTACGACCATCGCCACGTTCTCTACTTCAGCGCCGAGCTGGACTTCTGACATGGCCGATCAGTCACGGATGACCCTCTTGGTTTCACGGTTTTGGCGCCGTGGCCTGCTGCTCGCGTGCCTGTTGCTGGCGGCGCCGGCGTGGAGCGCCAACATCCTGCTGACGGCCGCCGAAGACAGCGCCGGCGTGCGCGCCTTTACCCAGGCCCTTGCCCAGCAGCGCCCCGACGACCAGGTCAGCTTCACCCCCCTCAACACGTTGCCGGCGCCCAGGGACTTGCCTGCCAGCACCCGCCTGATCCTCCTTGACCTGCCCGGCCTGGACTGGCGACTGCAGGATGAACAAGGGCCGCCCACCCTGGTATTGCGCATCAGCCGCCTGCAGGCCCGGCAACGCCTGGGCAACACCCATCCGGCGAAAATCAGCCTGCTCTGGAGCGACCCGCCCCTGGACCGTCAGTTGCGCCTGATCGCCCATATCCTGCCCCAGGCCCAGCGCGTTGGCGTGCTTTACGATGCCGGCAGTGAGTTCCTGCTGCGCGAGCTGACTCAATCCGCCAAGCCCATGGGCCTGGAAATCGTGCCCCAGCTCTGGGAGAACACCAGTGACAGCCGGCCGCTGCAAAACCTGTTCAAGAACAGCGACGTGCTACTGGGCCTGGACGACCCGAACCTGTACAACCCCAAAACCGTGAAAAACCTGTTGCTGAGCAGTTATGCCCAACAACTGCCGTTGGTAGGGCCCAATGCCGGGTTTGTGCGGGCCGGCAGCCTGGCCAGCACCTACAGCGATCAGGCCGACTGGCTCGCCGTGCTGAATCACCTGCTGGACCAGCCGCCGGCCAATTGGCCGCACACGCTCTACCCGCAACACTTCAAAGTCGTGGGCAACCCGCAAGTCGCACGCTCACTGGGCATCGAACAGGTCGATGAAGTCGCCGTTGCCGCCCGCCTGGCAGAAGGAGAAAAACGCCCATGACCTTGCGCCGTCGTTGGGATATCAACACCCGCACCCAGCTCATTACCCTGGGCCCCGCGCTGCTGTTGACCCTGCTGCTCATCAGCTTCTTTACCTTCGTGCGTATCCAGGATTTGCGCCAGGAACTGGACCACACCGGTCAACTGATCGCCAACCAGTTGGCCCCTGCCACTGAGTACGGCGTGATTTCCGGCAACAACGACGTGCTTGAATCCCTGCTGCGTGCAACCCTGGCCACGCCCCATGTACGCTTCCTGGAGATCCAGGACAGCGCCGAGAACATCCTGGTGTACGTGGAGCAGCCGTCCGAGCGACATGATCGCTCGCTGTCGGTGAAGGTGTTCCAGGCACCGATCCGCCTGCAACACATCCAGCTCAACAATGACTTTTTCCAGGACAACCTCAACGAACCCAAAGCCCCCCGCGCGGATTACCTGGGGCGGGTGATCGTGGGCATGTCCAATGATGCGTTCAGCCAGCGCCAGCAGGAAATCCTGTTCAAAGCTGGGATCCTGGCGCTGTTCGCCCTGCTGTTTACCTTCCTGCTGGCGCGACGCCTGTCGGCGAGCCTGTCAAAGCCAATCAGCGCCATGGGGCATGCGGTCAAGGCCATCCAGCAAGGCGACTACAAAACGCCATTGCCGATCGTCGATGACTCGGAATTGGGCGACCTTTCGCGGCATATCAACAACCTGGCCGAGGGCCTTCAACAGGCCAGTCGCGAACAGCAGCAAGCCATGGCCCAACTGATCCAGACCCGTGAAGAAGCCGAGCGGGCGAACAACGCCAAGTCGGATTTCCTGGCGATGATGAGCCATGAACTGCGCACGCCCATGAATGGCGTGCTGGGCATGCTGCAACTGTTGGAAACCACCGAGATGACCGAGGAGCAGACCGAGTATGCGGCGCTGGCGTCCGAGTCCACCGAGCATTTGCTCAAGGTGATCAATGACATCCTTGATTTCTCGCGAATAGAACGCGCCGCCCTGGAACTGGAACATATTGCGTTCAACCTCGCCGACCTTATCAACAGCTGCGCCCAGGCTTTCCAGCACAGCGCCCAGCAGCGTGGGCTGAGCCTGGAACTGCCGATTCCCATGGGCATGGAGGCCCTGCGGGTGCGCGGCGATCCGACACGGATCCGCCAGATCCTGGTGAACCTGATCGGCAACGCACTGAAATTTACCGAACGTGGCAGCGTGACCGTCGAGCCCCACTGGCAAACCCTGGACCATGAGTTGGTGTGGTTCACCTGCACCGTGCGCGACAGCGGCATTGGCATTTCCGCTGAACGCCTGGAATTGATGTTCGATGCATTCCAGCAGGCCGACAGTTCGATTTCCAGGCGTTACGGTGGAACAGGCCTGGGCCTGCCGATTGCGCGCACCCTGGCCGAGCGCATGGGAGGTACCTTGCGCGCCCAGAGCGAAGAAGGTCGAGGCTCGGTGTTCACCCTGGAAATTCCGCTGGCCATCGACCAGCAGCATGTGCCGGTGGCCGCTCCTGACGCGCTCGGCAAAGCCAGCGCCGGCGACGGGCGCCACGTGCTGCTGGTGGAAGACAACCCGGTCAACCGCACCGTGGTCGAAGCGATGCTGCGCAGCCTGGGCTTTGAAGTCAGCCTGGCCACGGACGGCGCCGAGGCGATCCGCAGCGCCGAGAGCCTGATTTTCACCGCCATCCTGATGGATTGCCGCCTGCCCTTGATCGATGGCTACGAAGCCACGCGGCAGATTCGCCAACTGCCCGGCTGCGCCGATCTACCGATCATCGCCCTGACCGCCAACGCCTTGCAGGGCGACCGCGAAGCCTGCCTGGCAGCCGGAATGAACGATTACCTGGCCAAGCCGTTCAAACGCACGGATTTGCAGCAAATCCTGCAGCGCTGGGTGCAATAGCGCCGCGCCATCAGCCAACTGCGACTGGCGTGAAAGACGAAAGTGCGGCAGTCTTAGGCACCCGAACGGGCCGATAAACAGGCCCGGTTTAAAATTTCAGTGAACAAGTGTACATTCAGTGCCTTGCCGCTGTGACTTTCACTACAACGCAATAGTCTATGTGTAGGCTGCCGCTATGAGGCATGAACGCTTCATTCGGTTCGGGAAGATTTGCCCTACCCTGCCGCATGGGATTATTGAGGAGCTCGCATGACCAAACAAAACGCCTTTACTCGGGAAGACCTGCTGCGCTGCAGTCGCGGTGAGCTGTTCGGCCCAGGTAACGCGCAACTGCCCGCCCCGAACATGCTGATGGTGGATCGCATCACCCATATCAGCGAAGCGGGTGGCAAGTACGGCAAAGGTGAATTGGTCGCCGAGCTGGATATCACCCCGGACCTGTGGTTCTTCGCTTGCCACTTCGAAGGTGACCCTGTGATGCCAGGCTGCCTGGGCCTTGACGCCATGTGGCAGCTGGTCGGTTTCTACCTGGGCTGGCAAGGCCTGCCGGGCCGCGGTCGCGCCCTGGGTTCAGGCGAAGTGAAGTTCTTTGGCCAGGTACTGCCGAGCGCCAAGAAAGTCACCTATAACATTCAAATCAAGCGCGTCCTCAAGGGCAAGCTGAACCTGGCCATCGCCGACGGTTCGGTGACTGTCGACGGTCGCGAGATCTATACTGCCGAAGGCCTTCGGGTCGGCGTATTCACTTCCACTGACAACTTTTAAGGGTTATCCGCATGCGCCGCGTCGTTATCACTGGTCTGGGCATCGTTTCTTGCCTGGGCAATGACAAAGAGACCGTCACCGCTAACCTGCGTGCAAGTCGCCCTGGCATCCGCTTCAACCCGGAATATGCCGAAATGGGTCTGCGTAGCCAGGTTTCCGGCTCCATTGACCTGCCCCTCGAAGAACTGATCGATCGCAAGATCTATCGCTTCGTCGGCCACGCTGCCGCCTACGCCTACCTGGCCATGAAAGACGCAATCGCCGACTCCGGCCTGAGCGAAGACCAGGTTTCGAACGTACGCACCGGCCTGATCGCCGGCTCCGGCGGCGCATCGACCCTCAACCAGATGGAAGCGCTGGACATCCTGCGCGAAAAAGGCGTGAAGCGCGTCGGCCCGTACCGTGTCACGCGGACCATGGGCAGCACCGTTTCCGCCTGCCTGGCCACGCCCTTCCAGATCAAGGGCGTGAACTACTCGATCTCCTCCGCGTGCGCCACCAGCGCCCACTGCATCGGGACTGCCGTTGAGCAGATCCAACTGGGCAAGCAGGACATCGTCTTCGCCGGCGGCGGTGAAGAAGAGCATTGGAGCCAGTCGTTCCTGTTCGACGCCATGGGTGCATTGTCCACCCAGTACAACGAAACCCCGGAAAAAGCCTCCCGCGCTTACGACGCCAAGCGTGACGGTTTCGTCATTGCCGGCGGTGGCGGCATGGTCGTGGTTGAAGAGCTGGAACACGCTCTGGCCCGTGGCGCCAAGATCTACGCGGAAATCGTCGGCTACGGCGCGACGTCCGACGGCTACGACATGGTGGCCCCAAGCGGCGAAGGCGCCATCCGCTGCATGCAGATGGCAATGTCCACCGTTGACACCCCAATCGACTACCTGAACACCCACGGCACCTCGACTCCGGTCGGCGACGCCAAGGAAATGGAAGGCGTGCGTGCGGTATTCGGCGACAAGGCTCCGAAGATCAGCTCGACCAAGAGCCTGTCGGGTCACTCCCTGGGCGCCGCTGGCGTTCACGAAGCGATCTACTGCCTGCTGATGATGGAAGGCAACTTCATGGCCGGCTCGGCCAACATCGACGAAATTGATCCGGTTGTGGCCGATATGCCGATCCTGACCAAGACCGTTGAAAACGCCAAGATCGACACCGTGATGAGCAACAGCTTTGGCTTTGGTGGCACCAATGCCACCCTGGTACTGAAGCGCTGGCAGGGCAAGTAAGCCCCGCAGGTTGATCACATGAAAAAGCCCCGACTGGTTCGGGGCTTTTTTTGTGCTTTGATTTGAAACCGCGTCGCCTTCATCGCAGGCAAGCCAGCTCCCACATTCGACCGTGCTCACCTTGAAGAAACGCGGTCCAGTGTGGGAGCTGGCTTGCCTGCGAATGGGCCAACCCGGTTTCCCGCCCTACACCGAAAACCGCGCCACCATCGAATTCAAATCCACCGCCAACCGCGACAGCTCCTGGCTCGCCGCACTGGTCTGGTTGGCCCCGGTCGATGTCTGGTGCGCCAGGTCGCGGATATTCATCAGGTTGCGATCCACCTCCCGCGCCACCGCCGCCTGCTCCTCCGAGGCACTGGCAATCACCAGGTTGCGCTCGTTGATCAAGGTGAATGCCGAGGCAATCTCTTCCAGGGCCGTGCCCGCCGATTTGGCGATGTCCAATGTGGAGCGCGCCCGCGTGTTGCTCTGCTGCATCGAGCTGACGGCCAGGTCGGTGCCCTGCTGAATGCCGATGATCATCTGTTCGATTTCCTGGGTCGACTGTTGGGTGCGATGGGCCAAGGCCCGCACCTCATCGGCCACCACCGCAAACCCGCGCCCGGCATCCCCGGCTCGCGCCGCTTCAATGGCCGCGTTCAGGGCCAGCAAGTTGGTTTGCTCGGCAATCGAGCGAATCACGTCCAGCACTGTGCTGATGCCATAGACCTTTTGCGCCAACTCCTCGACCTGGGTCACATTGGCGGTCACATCGGTCGCCAGGGCTTCAATCGACACCACGGTTTGCTGTACTTGCTCACGCCCCTGCTGGGCAATACGGTCGGATTCGCGAGACGCCTGGGAAGTGGCCACGGCATTGCTCGCCACCTCCTCCACCGCCACCGTCATCTGATTGACCGCCGTGGCCGCCTGTTCGATTTCCTGGTTCTGCTGGTGCAAACCGCGGGTCGAATCCTCGGTGACGCAACTGAGTTCTTCGGAAGCCGACGCCAATTGGTTCGATGACTCTGATATGCGCCGGATAGTGTCGCGCAAGCTCTCCTGCATACTTTTGAGCGCCTGCTGCAAGCGCGCCGGCTCGTCACTGCCACTGAGCCTGATCTCGCCGGTCAAGTCGCCACTGGCAACGCCCTGGGCCACTTTCAACGACTGTGCCAGTGGCAGCACGATGCTGCGCGTCAGCCACACCGCCAGGCCGATCGTGATCAACGCTGTGACGCCAATCATGACCATCACCCAGACCCGCGACTGGCTGAACACCTGCTGTGCGAGCCGGGCGGCCTCGTTGGCGCTGGACTTGTTCAGATTGACCAGCTCACGCAGGGTGACAGCCATCTGGTCGGCCATCTGATTCATTTCGCCATTGACCACCGCAATGGCCTCCTCCAGCCGATTGGCCTTGGATAAGCCCACCACCTGCTCCTGGCGTTGCAGGTACTGCTGCTGCTCGACCTTGAAGCGATCAAACAGCACGCGCTCCTCAGGCAAGACAATCAAAGCCTCGTACACGCCTTCAGCGTGGTGCAAATCGGTTTTGATCTCGGCGATTTTCTGCTCGTTCTGCGCCACCGCCTGGGGGTCGCGGTTGACCAGCAAGCGCAACGTCAGCGCCCGAATACGCAACACATCCTGGTTCATCTCCCCTACCGCCATCACGCTGGGCAGCCAGTTGGTCTCCACCTGGTCCGACTGCTGGCGCATATTGGCCATCTGCAACAGGGCAAAGCCGCCCAAGACGAACACCATCAACGCCAGCACACCAAAGCCCAGGCCGGCGCGAGGGGCGATATTCAAACTGCGGATATTCATGCCAGGGTTCCTTCCAAAAGTACTGCATCCACCTGCAGCGGGTCTCTTGGACGTTATCGGCACCTGAGGTCATTGGCGTAAGACCAAAACGCGATATCAACGCGCATCGCCATCGCGATGCGGCTTGGGCAGGATGGCCAGGAAGTTGTCGCGCGCGACCTTGTGGGCAACGTCTTCGGGCAACGCATCGAGGAAAGGATCGAATCGGCGCATTTCCTTGCCCAACTTGTTGAAGCGTCCGACGACGTCTGAGCCGAGCATGAACCGGTCCGGGAAGCGCTCTACCAGCGCTACCCATTGCGGCCGTGGCTTGCCGGCGTCATCCAGCAGATACGGCGTGAGCATGCTCCAGGACAAGTCGATATACAGGTTGGGATACGCCTCAAGCAGACGATTCAAGGTGGGCAGCAAAAAATCCATTTGCACCTGATGACGGTGGATTTCCTTGCTGGTACCGGCATGGGCCCAGATAAAACGCGTGTGCGGGTGGTTGCGTAACGGCTGCTCGACTTCCGCCAGGTACAGCGGGTTGCGCTCACGCTTGGAGGTGATGTTGGAGTGCAGCATCACCGGCAGGTCGTTTTCGGCCGCCAGGTGGTAGATGCGCGTCATGGCTTCGTTATTGGCACGCGGCGTGTCGCCGGAGGTCAGGGCGGTAAGGTCATCGTGCCGGGTGAACACTTCACCGATGCCCTGCCACAGCCCTGGGTTGAGGTCGAGCATGCGCTGGATATGGGCCGCAGAGTTCTTGTCGTTGGGATTGAAACCGGCCAGGAACGGATGAAAGTGCTGGCGTTGCGCGGGGGAAAGTTTATTGACCGCCGCCGCGACGATCACATCCGTTGCGCTGTACCAATAGGCATCGGCGTCGTCACCGGCGTAGTAGCGCGGGCGCTTGGGCTCGTCTTCGTGCCATTTCTTGGCCACGGGAATCCCGGAAATCATGACGTGCTCTACGCGGTTGTCCGCCATGGCCTTGAGCAGCTTGTCCATGCCGGCGGTTTCCTGAAAAAAATCCACGTAATGCAGGTGCGCGTCGCTGTAGGCATAGTCACGGGCCTGCACGGCAAGGCTGCTGGCGGCGAGCAACAAGGCGAGACTCAGGCGGGCTCCAGACACGGTAAAACCTCAATAAGGGCGGATACGGGTAGACCTTGCGCCAGCCTTGCGGGTTCAGCATGGAAAAAACCGGAACACTGGAGTGCCAGCATGCTCTATAACTGCATGACCTTCATCCTGCGCCCTTACGAGGTTTGCCATGCCTGTTACCGTCAATACGCTCAACGCTGAAAACTTCCGTCACAGCGTGAATATCAATAATCACGAGCTGTTTACCGACCTGCCCAAGAGCCTGGGCGGTGACGATTCGGCCCCCTCCCCTCACGATTATTTCGATGCTGCGCTGGCGTCGTGTAAAGCCTTGACCGTAAGGCTCTACGCGCAGAAAAAAGATATCCCGCTGACCGGCGTGACCGTGGAGGTCACCCACGACAGCACTGAGGAGCAGAAGGGTAAATACAAGCTCAACGTCAAGCTGACCCTCAAGGGCGTGCTCACCGACGCCCAGCGCGATGAACTGCATCGGGTGGCCGATAAGTGCCCGGTACATAAGCTGATGACCACCGCCGAAGTCACTATCGAGACGAAATTGTCGGAAGGCGCCTTCAGCCAATAGCCCCAACTTCCCACCGAGCGGGTTATGCTTCATCGCATCCAACCCGCTCAGACTGGGATGCCCATGACCCCCCTCACCGTAATTCGCCCTCGCCCCGAAGATGTAGAAGGCCAGCCCATCCTGCGCCCCCTGCCCTCGCGTGAATGCCGTAGCGTCGGGCCCTTTGTGTTTTTCGACCATATGCTGCCGACCCGCTACGCGCCCGGTACCGGCATGAATATCCGCCAGCATCCCCACATTGGCCTGTCCACTCTCACCTACCTGTTTGAAGGCGCCTTGCAGCATAAGGACAGCCTTGGCTCGGACCAGGTGGTGCAAGCCGGCGATGTCAGCTGGATGACTGCCGGCAGTGCGATTGCCCACGTCGAGCGCACACCGCAAGCGGTCAAGGCCAGGGGTTTCAACCTGCATGGCCTGCAGGTGTGGCTGGCCTCGCCCAAGGACCACGAGACGGGGCCGGGGCACTACAGCCATCACCCCGCGGCGAGCTTGCCGGTGAGCGATAACCTCGGTGTGCAAATCCGCTTGATCGCCGGTAATGGATTTTGCCTCAGATCCCCGGTGCCGGTGCTGTCGCCGACGCTGTATGCCGAAGTGCAGATGCAAACCGCCACGACCCTGCTGATTGCCGATGAGCATGAGGAACGTGCGGTGTATGTGCTGGAGGGTGAGGTGCAGTTGGACGGTGAAGCGCTGGAGGTGAATAGTCTGGTGGTATTGCCGACTGGGCAGGAGATGACCCTGTATGCCGAGAGTGATTGCCACCTGATGGTATTTGGCGGGGCGCCGCTGGATGGGCCGCGGCGGATCAACTGGAATTTTGTGGCGAGTGATCCGGCGGTGATCGAGCAGGCGAGGCAGCGCTGGGCGGCTGGGGATTGGCCCACTGTGCCGGGGGAGTCAGAAAGAATCGAGTTGCCTGTTAAATAGCATTCGCGAGCAAGCCCGCTCCCACATTTCGACCTGTGAACGCAGTCAAATGTGGGAGCGGGCTTGCTCGCGAATAGGCCCGAACAGGCGCCGAAGCATCAGCCCTTGAACACTTCATCCAACAAGTTATGCATCGCCTGGAACGCCCGAGCAGCGGTCTTGGCGTCGTACATCATCTTGCCTGGCACATTGGCATGGGGGTCGGTGAAGGAATGCACTGCGCCGCCGTAGCTGAGCAACTGCCAATCCACACCCGCCGCGTTCATTTCATCTTCGAACGCCGGCAGTTGCTCTTTGGGCACCAACGGGTCCGCGGCGCCATGCAGCACCAGCACTGAACCCTTGACGTTCTTCGCATCCGCCGGGTTCGGTGTATCCAGGGTGCCATGGAACGACACCGCGGCCTTCAACGGCGCACCGGTACGGGCCAGTTCCAGGGAGCAGCAACCGCCAAAGCAGAAGCCGAAGGTGGCCAGTTTCGACGTGTCCACTGCTGCTTCAGTCTGGCCTTGCAGTTGCTCGAAGGCCGCTTGCATGCGTTTGTTCAGCAGCGGGCGATCATCCTTCAACGGCATCATCGCCGCACCGGCCTCATCACCATTTGAAGGCCGTACGTTTTGCCCGTAGAGGTCGGCAATCAACACCACGTAGCCTTTGCCAGCAACGGCCTTGGCGATCTCTTCGGCCCCCGCACTCACGCCCATCCAGTTCGGCGCCATCAGCAAACCCGGAAGCGGGCCTTTGTGGCTGGCATCGAACGCCAAACGGCTTTCATAAGACTGGCCATCAATCTGATAGACCACGGAACGTACAGTGACTTGGCTCATGATTCACTCCAGTTGAGGTACACGCAGAAACGGTAATGCGACTGTAGGAGCGAGCTTGCTCGCGAAAAACTTCAGGGCACCGCGTTGATTCAGGATGTACGCGTTATCGTTGACGTTTTTCGCGAGCAAGCTCGCTCCTACAAATGAAAAAACCCGCCGAAGCGGGTTTTTCTACATCGGTGTTAAACCGACAATTCAACCAACAGCTTGTTCAGTCGGCGCACATACGCGGCCGGGTCCTTCAAGCTGTCGCCGGCTGCCAGGGCGGCCTGGTCGAAGAGGATGTGCGACAGGTCGCCAAACCGCTCTTCGCTCTGCTCGCCATCGAGTTTCTCGATCAGCGGGTGAGACGGGTTGAATTCGAAGATCGGCTTGGAATCCGGCACTTTCTGGCCGCTGGCTTCCAGGATCTGGCGCATCTGCATGCCCAGGTCCTGCTCGCCGATGGCCAGGATCGCCGGGGATTCAGTCAGGCGGTGGGAAACCCGCACTTCGCTGACTGCTTCGCCCAGGGAAGCCTTGATGCGTTCCACCAGGCCCTCTTTGGACTTGGCGACTTCTTCGGCTTCTTTCTTGTCTTCTTCGGAATCCAGGTTACCCAGGTCCAGGTCACCACGGGCCACGTCGACAAAGGTTTTACCGTCGAACTCGGTGAGGTAACTCATCAGCCACTCATCGATACGGTCGGTCAGCAGCAGCACTTCGATGCCTTTCTTGCGGAAGACTTCCAGGTGCGGGCTGTTCTTGACCTGAGCGTAGGTTTCGCCGGTCAGGTAGTAGATCTTGTCCTGACCTTCCTTGGCGCGCGCCAGGTAGTCAGCCAAGGACACAACCTGCTCGCCGTCTTCGCCCTGAGTCGAAGCAAAACGCAGCAAGCCGGCGATTTTTTCCTTGTTGGCAAAATCTTCCGCCGGGCCTTCTTTCATCACCTGGCCGAAGTTTTTCCAGAAGCTCTTGTATTGCTCAGGCTCGTTCTTCGCCAGCTTTTCCAGCATGTCGAGTACGCGCTTGGTCAGCGCCGACTTCATGGAGTCGATGATCGGATCTTTCTGCAGGATTTCCCGCGAGACGTTAAGCGACAGGTCGTTGGAGTCGACCACACCTTTGATAAAGCGCAGGTACAGCGGCAGGAAGGATTCCGCCTGGTCCATCACGAACACGCGCTGCACGTAGAGCTTCAGGCCTTTTGGCGCTTCGCGCTGGTACAGGTCGAACGGAGCACGGGCCGGTACGTAGAGCAGCGAGCTGTATTCGAGCTTGCCTTCAACCTTGTTGTGGCTCCAGCTCAGCGGGTTCTCGTAGTCGTGGCCGATGTGCTTGTAGAACTCCTGGTATTCCTCGTCCTTGATCTCGGTACGCGGACGGGTCCACAGGGCGCTGGCGCGGTTGACGGTTTCCCATTCCACCGCCGGAGCTTCTTCGCCTTCGGCAACGGTCTGTTCCTTGGGCAACTCGATCGGCAACGCGATGTGGTCGGAGTACTTCTTGATGATGTTGCGCAGGCGCCAGCCATCGGCGAATTCGTCTTCACCGGCTTTCAGGTGCAGCACGATGCGGGTACCGCGGTCAGCCTTGTCGATCGTGGCGATTTCGAATTCGCCCTCGCCCTTGGAAGCCCAGTGCACGCCTTCGCTGGCGTCGAGTCCGGCGCGGCGGCTGAAGACTTCAACCTTGTCGGCGACGATGAAGGCCGAATAGAAGCCCACGCCGAACTGGCCGATCAGGTGAGAATCTTTTTTCTGGTCGCCCGACAGGTTCTTCATGAAATCTGCGGTGCCGGATTTGGCGATGGTCCCCAGGTGGGTGATCGCATCGTCACGGCTCATGCCGATACCGTTGTCTTCGAGAGTGACGGTTTTGGCGTCTTTGTCGTAGCTCACACGGATCTTCAGTTCCGCGCCGCCTTCCAGCAATTCAGGCTTGGACAGGGCTTCGAAACGTAATTTGTCGACAGCGTCAGAGGCGTTCGAGATCAATTCGCGAAGGAAAATTTCCTTGTTGGAATACAGCGAATGGATCATGAGGTGCAGCAGTTGCTTCACCTCGGTCTGGAAGCCCAGGGTTTCCTTTTGAGTTTCCACACTCATGGTCATCAAACTCCAATTGGATGGCAGTGGCCGCGCCCGAAAGGGTTGGCGGCGGGTTGTCATCAAAGTTGGGGGCTCAGGCCAGGATTTCAAGGGCGAGCCAATTCCTCAATCTTGAAATGTGCGCGGGCGGTGGCAATCGGTTCGGCCGCAGTGCTCTGCCAGGCGGTAATCGCCACGTTGGCCACGCGCCGGCCCTGGCGCCATACCTGGCACTTGGCATAGGTGTCCCGAAACTGGCCGGCGCGCAGGTAATCCAGGGAGAAGTCGATGATTTTCGGCAGGCCCGGAGCGCCCGTGAACACCAGCAGGTGCAGGGCGGCGGCCAGCTCCATGAAGCCGGCGATCACCCCGCCATGCAACGCTGGCAATATAGGGTTACCAATATTGTCCTTGTTGGCCGGCAGGCGAAACAGCAACTCATCCCCCAGACGGGTGCATTCGATGCCAATCAGCCTGGCATAGGGCACCAGGTCGAGCAGCGCATCGTAGTTGCCACGATCGAGGGCTTGCTCCAGGCGGGTCTTGAACCGATGCGTCATGCCTGCTCTCCCTTGATGACCGTGCCCAAGCCTTGGGTGCCTTTGAGGCGCTTGCCCATGCGCATGAACGTGCCCACCACATGGGCAATAGGTTGTTGCGGGTCATCCTGATAGGCAACGCCACGGGTGAAGATCACGTCGGTGGTCACCCGGTAGCATTGCGCGAAGCCATAGACCGGCTTGTGGGGTTCGGCGGGATGCATGTAGTCGATGCGCAGGTCCAGGGTCGGGCACACTTCGAATTCGGGCAATACGCACAGGGTCGCCATGCCGCACGCGGTGTCCATCAACGAGGTGAGCGCGCCGCCGTGGATCACCCCGCTCAGAGGGTCACCGACGATATGCGGCCCATACGGCAGTACGAGGGTCATGCCCTCCTCGCTGGCTTCATGAACACTCACCCCCAGCACCTGGCAATGGCGCAGGGCCGAAACAAAGCGTGTGGCACGCTCTAACAACGGGTTTTCGGTCATTGTTTTTAGACTCTTATTAGTGTGAATTCGGCGGATGGGAATGACTGGGTAAAGTTCCTGTACGAAACATGCTATATATCTGTGGGACATAAGGAACTAATGCTGGCCCCTTGGGTTCGAAAGGCCAGTAGATATCTTCAATAAGGAGAAACACCCCATGCGTAAGACATTAGCTATTTCCATGATGCTGGCCGCTGCTCTCGGTCTGGCTGCCTGCGACAAGAAATCCGAAGACAAAGCCCAAGACGCTGCTGCACATTCTGAGCAAGCTCAGCAAGATATGGCTAAAGCACAGGATAAAGTGAACGACGCTGCGAAAGAAAACGCCGAAGCTGCCAAAGCTCAGGCCGAATCGAACGAAGCTGCTGCAAAAGAAGCTGCACCTGCCGCACCAGCAGAGCCTGCCAAGCAGTAATCGCACGGTTTAAAGCTGTATTGCAGCAAAAAGAAAGCCCGCTGACTAAGCGGGCTTTTCTTTGTCTGCTATTTGCTGCCAGCGCTACGATGCGCCGTCTTTTACAGCCTCGACTGCTTGCATATCGGTAGGGGTGTAGACCATCACCTGCAATACATCGGAATGGAATTCGCGGCGGTACAGCACCAACACCACCCCGCTGCTCATCAACATGAACAACCAGGGACTGACAAACCAGGCCAGCATGGTCATGCCGAAGTAATAAGCACGCAGGCCAAAGTTGAACTGGTTGGCCGCCATCGAAATCACTCGCGCCGCCCGCAAAGCAAATGCCTTGCGCTCCTGCTCCGACACATGCCGCTCACCGATCATGGGCGCCGAGCCCACCAGCACCGCCGCGAAGTTGTACTGGCGCATGCACCAGCTGAAGGTAAAAAAGGCGTAGACGAACACCAATGCCAGGCACAGCAATTTGATCTCCGACATGCCCTGGGATGCCTGCTGCACCATGGGAATGTCCGCCAGCAGTGACACTGCGCGTTCCGAAGCCCCCAGCACCGTGAGAATACCGGCGAGGATGATCAAGGTGCTGGAGGCAAAGAACGAGGCATTGCGCTCCAGGTTACCGATCACACTGGCGTCGGCGATGCGGTTATCGCGCAGCAGCATGCGGCGCATCCAGTCTTCACGGTACAGGTGCAACACACTGGCCAGGCACGCCGTGTCCCGGGCTTTCCAGGTGGCGTAACGGGTGTAGCCGCCCCAGCAGATAACAAACCAGAGGGCGGCGATCAGGTGGATCCAATTGGCTTCAACGAACGACATGCGGGTCCTTGTACACAGGATGATAGGGCCGACACAGTCCAAATGTGGGAGCTGGCTTGCCTGCGATAGCGTCATTGCAGTCACCACCGCGCACAACCGATGTGCCGCCATCGCAGGCAAGCCAGCTCCCACACCGACCAGTGTTTTCAACTTGAGATTTTTGACGCCATTCCCAAAAAAAAGACACTGCCTGCGACTCAAAAAAAATGCCCCGTATCGTTTGATACGGGGCATTTCAGTGCAGCACAAACCGCGTGTTACGCGATGGCTTCGCTGCGCTTGCCCAGCATACGGTCAATCACCACTGCCACTACCAGTGTCATCACCGACGGCACCAGCCACGCCAAGCCTTGTTCGCTCAACGGCAGGTTTACCAACTGCGTTGGCATCCAACCCGCCAGGCCCGCACCCTTGAGTGCGTCGATGCAGCCAAAGATGAACGACACCAGCATCACCGGGCCGACAATACGGCCCTGTTCCTGCCAGAACCCTTTGCAGAAGCTCAGGGCCACCAACACGATGCACGGCGGGTAGATCGCGGTCAGCACCGGGATCGAGAAGGCAATCAGTTTGGTCAGGCCCAGGTTGGACACAAACAGCGAGAACAGCGCCAGGATCACCACCAGGGTCTTGTAGGACAGTGGCAGGATCTTGCTGAAGTACTCGGCGCAGGCGCAGGTCAGGCCCACGGCAGTCACCAGGCATGCCAGGGAAATCAGCACGGCGAGGAAACCACTGCCCAGGGAGCCGAACGTGTATTGCACGTAGGCGTGCAGTACTGCCGCGCCGTTGCTGGCACCCGCAGCCACGGCGTGGCTGCCCGAACCCAGGCGGAACAGGCTGACGTACACCAGCGCCAGGCCCACGCCGGCAATCAGCCCGGCAATGATCGCATAGCGGGTGATCAGCTTGGGCGACTCGACGCCACGGGAGCGGATCGCGTTGACGATCACGATGCCGAACACCAGGGCGCCCAGGGTATCCATGGTCAGGTAACCATTGATAAAACCTTGGGAGAACGGCGCGGCCACGTATTCCGGCGTGGCAACCCCCACCTCACCCGCAGGCAAGGCAAACGCAGCGATACCGAGAATGGCCAGGGCGATGATTTTCAGCGGCGCCAGGAAACGGCCTACGGTGTCCAGCAGTCGACCCGGGTACAGGGAGACAAAGAACACCACCAGGAAATACACCGAGCTGTAGAGGAACAGCGCCAACGGGCTTTCACCGGTCAAGGGCGCCAGGCCTACTTCAAACGACACGGTTGCGGTGCGCGGAGTCGCGAACAGCGGGCCCACGGCCAGGTAGGCGGCTGCCGCCAGCAGGCCACCGGCGATCTTGCCAATCGGGCTGCTCAGCGCATCCATGCCACCACCGACCTTGGCCAGGGCGATCACGGTGACCACCGGCAAACCGACTGCGGTGATCAGAAAGCCCAGCGCCGCCATCCACACATGCGGCCCGGACTGCAAACCAACGATAGGCGGGAAGATGATGTTGCCGGCGCCCACGAACAGGGCAAAGGTCATAAAGCCCAGCGCCAGGATATCCTGGCTTTTCAACACTTTCATTTGAGGAAATACCACACTACTGAATCGGAATTTAGAGAGGGCTTCCCTATGGATGAGGGAAATGCTGCCGGCCCTTGTGGGGACCGACCGGTCTAGCGCGCAGCTTCCTTTTGGGACGCGGACGCATAAAGAGGCGGGTAGAGTACAGAATTAGCCTGACAAACGCACTGTTGCGGGGCGGACTGTCCGATAAGCGACATTTGAA
The DNA here is from genome assembly GCF_001728935.1 of Pseudomonas sp. AP42. NCBI lineage: Bacteria > Pseudomonadati > Pseudomonadota > Gammaproteobacteria > Pseudomonadales > Pseudomonadaceae > Pseudomonas > Pseudomonas sp. AP42. Next base: position 13,419 of record NZ_LYSO01000061.1, on the reverse strand, counting down.
TGTCGCGTTTTCATACTTAATTGGGCAATACACAACCCTGTGGGAGCTGGCTTGCCTGCGATGGCATCGACTCGGTTTGGCTGATGCACCGAGGTGTCTGTATCGCAGGCAAGCCAGCTCCCACATTGAACCGAGTTATACCCAGAATGCACAAAGGCCACCCGAAGGTGGCCTTTGTGTGGTGAAGCGTCAGCTAAGCGCGAGGCTTACTTGACAGCCCAACCGGTCAGCTCGGCCAGGGCCTTGCCGATGTCTGCCAGCGAACGCACGGTTTTAACGCCTGCGTCTTGCAGTGCAGCGAATTTCTCGTCTGCAGTGCCTTTGCCGCCAGAGATGATTGCGCCAGCATGGCCCATGCGCTTGCCCGCAGGGGCAGTCACACCAGCGATGTAGGAAACAACCGGCTTGGTCACGTGGGCCTTGATGTAGGCAGCCGCTTCTTCTTCAGCCGAACCGCCGATCTCACCGATCATTACGATCGCTTCGGTCTTCGGGTCTTCCTGGAACAGCTTCAGGATGTCGATGAAGTTGGAGCCTGGGATCGGGTCACCGCCGATGCCGACGCAAGTCGACTGACCGAAACCGGCGTCAGTGGTCTGCTTCACAGCTTCGTAGGTCAGGGTGCCGGAACGGGAAACGATACCGACTTTACCTGGCAAGTGAATGTGACCTGGCATGATGCCGATCTTGCATTCGCCTGGGGTGATCACGCCTGGGCAGTTAGGGCCGATCAGGACTACGCCCAGCTCGTCGCACTTAACTTTAGCGTCCAGCATGTCCAGGGTAGGAATGCCTTCGGTGATGCAGACGATCAGCTTGATGCCGCCGAATGCCGCTTCCAGGATCGAGTCCTTGCAGAAAGGAGCTGGAACGTAGATCACGCTGGCGGTGGCGCCAGTGGTTTCTACGGCTTCTTTCACGGTGTTGAACACGGGCAGGCCCAGGTGCTCGGTGCCGCCTTTGCCAGGCGTTACGCCGCCAACCATCTGGGTGCCGTACTCGATGGCTTGCTGGGTGTGGAAACTACCTTGCGAACCGGTAATACCCTGGCAGATAACTTTGGTGTCTTTATTGATCAGGACGCTCATTACTTGCCCTCCGCAGCTTTGACAACTTGTTGAGCAGCGTCGGTCAGGCTGGTAGCCGCGATGATGTTCAAACCGCTTTCTGCCAGTACTTTAGCGCCCAGTTCAGCGTTGTTACCTTCAAGGCGAACAACAACCGGGATTTTAACGCCGACTTCTTTCACTGCACCGATGATGCCTTCGGCAATCATGTCGCAACGAACGATGCCGCCGAAGATGTTGACCAGTACTGCAGCGACGTTGGAGTCGGACAGGATGATCTTGAACGCTTCGGTAACGCGTTCCTTGGTAGCGCCACCACCTACGTCGAGGAAGTTGGCTGGCTTGCCGCCATGCAGGTTGACGATGTCCATGGTACCCATGGCCAGGCCAGCACCGTTGACCATGCAGCCGATGTTACCTTCCAGGGCTACGTAGTTCAGTTCGAACTTGGCAGCGTGCGCTTCGCGCGGATCGTCTTGCGACGGATCGTGGAAAGTCTTCAGCTTAGGCTGACGGTACATGGCGTTGGCGTCGATGTTGATCTTGGCGTCGAGGCAGTGCAGATCGCCGTCAGCCTTGATCACCAGCGGGTTCACTTCCAGCAGGGCCAGATCGTGATCCTGGAACAGTTTGGCCAGACCAACGAAGATCTTGGCGAACTGGGCAACTTGCTTGCCTTCCAGACCCAGCTGGAAAGCCAGCTCGCGACCCTGGAATGGCTGCGCGCCAACCAGTGGATCGATAGTAGCCTTCAGAATTTTTTCTGGGGTTTCGTGAGCGATTTTCTCGATGTCCACGCCACCTTCGGTGGAAGCCATGAACACGATGCGACGGCTCGAACGGTCAACGACAGCGCCCAGGTACAGCTCTTTAGCGATATCAGTGCACGATTCAACCAGGATCTTGGTGACTGGTTGGCCATTGGCATCAGTCTGGTAAGTCACCAGACGCTTGCCCAGCCACTGCTGTGCGAAGGCCTTGGCGTCTTCTTTGCTGCGAACCAGCTTGACGCCGCCCGCTTTACCGCGACCACCGGCGTGGACCTGGGCTTTGACAACCCACTCGCTGCCGCCGATTTTGTCGCAAGCTTCTGCTGCTGCTTCCGGGGTGTCTACTGCGTAGCCCTTGGAAACTGGCAGGCCGTATTCAGCGAACAGCTGCTTACCCTGATACTCGTGAAGATTCATGCTTTTTACCGTCTTCGTTAGGTACTGCGCATTCGGCGCTGCGCTCATTATGAGTGCCGCGCCACCTGTGACTGCTGCTTGCGCAACTTGCGGGGCTTATGGCCCGTAAAGCTGCGCAAGGCTGCGTCCAGCGGATATTCCGCGGTGAGTCTTGCGCGCAAGGCTCACGACGGGCAACTCCGCCGTGGTTTCTTATTATCTCGCTTAGCGCTTCTTGCGGTTGGCGATGTGGATGGCGCCGCCATTCACTGCCAACGCGGCTTCGTGCAACGCTTCGGACAGGGTCGGATGGGAGAAGACCATCATGCCCAGGTCCTCGGCACTGGTGCCGAATTCCATGCCGATTGCGCCTTGCTGAACCAGTTCTGCAGCGCTTGGGCCAATCACGTGGACGCCCAATACGCGGTCAGTCTTGGCATCAGCGATGACTTTGACAAAACCACCGGTGTCGTTAGCTGCCATGGCACGGCCAGAAGCGGCAAACGGGAAGGTGCCGACGTTAACTTCAACGCCCTCAGCTTTCAACTGCTGTTCGTTCTTGCCGACCCATGCAATTTCCGGGTGGGTGTAGATAACCGATGGGATCAGGTCGTAGTTCATCTGGGTCTTGTGACCCTTGATGCGCTCAACAACCATGATGCCCTCTTCGGAAGCCTTGTGGGCCAGCATCATGCCACGAACCACGTCGCCAATGGCATAGACGCCAGGCACGGTGGTGGCGCAATGATCGTCAACGTGGATGAAACCACGCTCGTCGATGTTCACGCCGCTGTCGGAAGCCAGCAGGTCGTTGGTCACTGGGCGGCGGCCCACGGCGACGATCAGCTTGTCGAAGGTGATGGTCTGCTCGCCGTCTTTATCGGTGTAGGTCACTACGACTTCTTCGCCGTTGACCTTGGAACCGGTAACACGGGCGCCGAGCTTGATGTCCAGACCTTGTTTGGTCAGGGTTTTCAGCGCTTCCTTGGACACCGCGGTGTCGGCAGCCAGCAGGAATGTATCCAGGGCTTCCAGCACGGTGACTTCAGCGCCCAGACGCGACCATACCGAACCCAGCTCCAGACCGATCACGCCAGCGCCGATCACGCCCAGGCGCTTAGGTACGGCTTGGAATTCCAGGGCGCCGGTCGAATCAACGATCACGTTGTTATCAACAGGTGCAGGTGGAATGTCGATTGGACGCGAACCTGGGGCCAGGATCACGTTTTCGGCTTCGATGACTTCAACCGAACCGTCTGGCTTGGTGACTTCAACTTTCTTGCCGGCCAGCAGCTTTCCGTGGCCTTGAATCGAAGTCACGCCGTTGGCCTTGAACAAGGTGGCAACGCCGGAAGTCAGGCCTTTGACGATGTTGGCTTTACGGCCGACCATGGCTGGCACGTCCATGGTCACGCCAGCATGGTTGATGCCGTGGATCGCGAAGCCGTCTTGGGCTTCGTGGAATTTCCAGGAGCTGTCCAGCAGCGCCTTGGACGGAATGCAACCTACGTTCAGGCAAGTGCCGCCCAGCGCGAGTTTGCCTTCCTTGTCGGTGTATTTTTCGATGCAAGCCGTGGAGAGGCCCAGTTGCGCGGCCTTGATGGCGGCAACATAGCCGCCAGGGCCTGCACCAATCACTACAACGTCAAATTTCTGTGTCATGAAAATAGATCCTCTATTTGCGACAAGCTTCTAGCTACACGTTGCAAGCCAAGCTGCTTTTTCCTACAGCTTGTAGCTCGCAACGTGCAACTGCTTCTATCAGATGTCCAGGAGCAGGCGAGCCGGGTCTTCCAGCAGGTTCTTGATGGTCACCAGGAACGTCACGGCTTCTTTACCGTCGATCAGGCGGTGATCGTAAGACAGTGCCAGGTACATCATTGGGCGGATCACAACCTGGCCGTTGATGGCCATCGGACGCTGGATGATGTTGTGCATGCCCAGGATCGCGGCTTGCGGTGGGTTGACGATCGGCGTCGACATCATCGAACCGAAGGTACCACCGTTGGTGATGGTGAAGGTACCGCCGGTCATCTCGTCGATGGTCAGCTTGCCGTCACGGGCTTTCTTGCCGAAGCCGGCGATGCCGCCTTCGATTTCGGCCAGGCTCATCAGCTCGGCGTTACGCAGTACTGGAACCACCAGGCCACGGTCGCTGGAGACGGCAACGCCGATATCCGAGTAGCCGTGGTAAACGATGTCGCCGCCGTCGATGGAAGCGTTGACTGCCGGGAAGCGCTTCAGCGCTTCGGTGGCCGCTTTCACGAAGAACGACATGAAGCCCAGGCGCACGCCGTTGTGGGACTTCTCGAACAGGTCCTTGTACTTCGAACGCAGGGCCATGACTTCGGTCATGTCGACTTCGTTGAAAGTGGTCAGCATCGCCATGTTCGACTGTGCTTCAACCAGGCGCTTGGCCACGGTGGCACGTACGCGAGTCATCGGTACGCGCTTCTCGGTGCGGTCGCCCGCAGCAAACACAGGCGCAGCAGCAGCAGGCGCTGCAGCCTTGGCAGGTGCGGCAGCCGGAGCGTTCTTCTTGGCTTCAACGGCGGCAACCACGTCTTCCTTGGTCACGCGGCCGTCTTTGCCAGTGCCCTTGATGGAAGCCAGGTTGATGCCGTTTTCTTCAGCCAGTTGACGCGCAGCCGGTGCAGCGATTGGGTCTTCGCCACCCGCAGCCGGTGCAGCAGGGGCAGAAGCAGCCGGTGCAGCGGCGGCAGGAGCAGGAGCGGCAGCAGCGCTGCCCTCTTCGATCGAACCCAGTACCTGGTTGGACAGAACGGTAGCGCCCTCTTCAGCAACGATCGCGCCCAGCACGCCGTCAGCTTCGGCCAACACTTCCAGAACGACTTTGTCGGTCTCGATGTCGACGATCAGGTCGTCACGCTTGACGGCCTCGCCTGGTTTCTTGTGCCAGGTGGCAACGGTGCCATCGGCAACCGATTCCGGGAATGACGGGGCTTTGATTTCGATAGCCATTATCTGTAGGTCCTTAAAATTCGGTTTCAGTCAGCGCGAAGGCGTTAAACAGTGAAAGCATCTTGCAGCAGTTTTTCCTGCTGCTCGGCGTGCATCGACGCATAACCACAGGCAGGTGCAGCAGAAGCATCACGACCGGCGTACTCAAGGACCAAGGCCTTGTTGTGGTTGCCGATGCTGCGACGCAGATGATGCTGGCTGCTGTACCAGGCGCCCTGGTTCATCGGTTCTTCCTGACACCACACAACGTTAGTGAGGTTGGTGTAAGGCGCGATGATCTCCATGAGGTCATCTTCCGGGAACGGATAAAGCTGCTCGATACGCACGATGGCGATGTCTTCGCGGCCTTCGGCACGGCGTTTTTCCAGCAGATCGTAGTAGACCTTGCCGCTGCACAGGATCAGGCGAGTGACCTTGGCGGCGTCCAGCGTGTCGATCTCTGGAATCACGGTCTGGAACGAACCTTGGGCCAGATCTTCCAGGGTCGAAACGGCCAGTTTGTGACGCAACAGCGACTTCGGCGTGAGCACCACCAGCGGCTTGCGCAGCGGACGGATCACCTGGCGACGCAGCAAGTGGTAGATCTGGGCCGGGGTCGTCGGCACGCACACCTGGATGTTGTGCTCGGCGCACAGTTGCAGGTAACGCTCCAGACGGGCCGAGGAGTGCTCTGGCCCCTGACCTTCATAACCGTGTGGCAGCAGCATGGTCAGACCGCACAGACGGCCCCACTTGTGCTCGCCGCTGGTGATGAACTGGTCGATCACCACTTGGGCACCGTTGGCGAAGTCGCCGAACTGGGCTTCCCAGATCACCAGCGCATTAGGCGTGGTGGTCGAGTAACCGTATTCGAACGCCAGTACGGCTTCTTCGGACAGGAACGAATCGTACAGGTCGAAACGTGGCTGGCCTTCGTACAGGTTCTGCAACGGGATGTAGGTGCCCGCGTCTTTCTGGTTGTGCAATACAGCATGACGGTGCGAGAACGTACCGCGGCCGATATCCTGGCCGGTCATGCGGATCGGGTGACCTTCGAACGCCAGGGTCGCGTATGCCATGGTTTCGGCGTAACCCCAGTTGATCGGCAGGCCGCCGGCTTGCATCTTCTGACGGTCTTCGTAGATCTTCGCAACCTGGCGCTGTACGACGAAGCCTTCCGGAATTTCCAGCAGCTTGGCGGACAGTTCCTGCAACGTCTTCAAATCGAACGAGGTATCGTGACGTGCAGTCCAGGTGTGACCCAGGTAGGGGCGCCAGTCAACGAACAGCTCTTTGTTCGGTTCCTTGACCAGGCTTTTTACTACATGCAGGCCGTTGTCCAGCGCGTTGCGGTATTCGTCGACTTTCGCCTGAACACGCGCATCGTCAACCACGCCGGCCTTGATCAGGCTTTCGGCGTACAGCTCACGGGTGGTGCGCTGCTTGGTGATCTGCTGGTACATCAACGGCTGGGTGCCGCTTGGCTCGTCCGCTTCGTTGTGACCGCGACGGCGGTAGCAAACCAGGTCGATGACCACGTCACGCTTGAACTGCATGCGGTAGTCGACAGCCAGTTGGGTCACGAACAGCACGGCTTCCGGATCATCGCCATTCACATGGAGGATCGGCGCCTGGATCATCTTGGCAACGTCGGTAGCGTACTCGGTGGAGCGCGCATCCAACGGGTTGCTGATGGTGAAACCCACCTGGTTGTTAATGACGATGTGAACGGTACCGCCGGTCTTGAAGCCGCGGGTCTGCGACATCTGGAACGTTTCCAGGACCACGCCTTGACCGGCGAATGCCGCGTCACCGTGGATGGAAATCGGCAGCACTTTCTCACCGGTGGCGTCGTTACGACGATCCTGGCGAGCACGTACCGAACCCTCGACCACTGGCGAAACGATTTCCAGGTGGGAGGGGTTGAATGCCATGGCCAGGTGAACTTCACCGCCGGTGGTCATCACGTTGGACGAGAAGCCCTGGTGGTATTTAACGTCACCGGAGCCCAGCTCGACCTTCTTCTTGCCTTCGAACTCGTCGAACAGCTCACGCGGGTTCTTGCCGAAGGTGTTGACCAACACGTTCAGGCGACCACGGTGAGCCATGCCGATCACGATTTCCTTGGTGCCATAGGAACCGGAACGCTGGATCAGCTCGTCGAGCATCGGAATCAGGCTTTCGCCGCCTTCCAGGCCGAAACGCTTGGTGCCTGGGTATTTGGTGCCCAGGTATTTCTCGAGGCCTTCGGCCGCGGTCACGCGCTCCAGCAGGTGGCCGCGCACATCGGCGGACAATACCGGACGGCCACGCACGCCTTCCAGGCGGTGCTGGAACCAGTGGCGCTGCTCGGAATCGGTGATGTGCGTGAATTCAGCGCCGATGGTGCGGCAATATGTCTGCTGCAACGCTTCGTGAATTTCGCGTAGGCTCGCTTCCTCTTTGCCGATGAACAGGTCGCCGGCACGGAAGGTCGTATCAAGATCGGCATTGGTCAAGCCGTAATGATTGATCGACAGGTCTGCAGGTGCAGGACGCTGCCACAGCCCCAGCGGGTCAAGCTGGGCTGCCTGGTGGCCACGCATACGGTAGGCCTGGATCAGTCGCAGTACTTCAACTTGCTTCTTCTCATGCTCACTGCTCACGCTGCCGGCGGAAACCGGTTGGGCGCGGCGCTGGTTCTTTGCCAGCAGCACGAACTGATCGCGAATTGTTGCGTGCGATACATCGGTGGCAGCGTTGCCGTCTGAAGACAACGTCTGAAATTTGGTGCGCCATTCTTCTGGCACAGCGTTAGGGTCGTGCAGGTAGAGCTCATAAAGCTCTTCCACATAGGCAGCGTTACCACCTGAAAGATAGCCGCTGTTCCACATGCGCTGCATCACGCTTTCTTGCATGCTTGGTCACCCTCGATTTGGGGACACCACCGGCGAAAACACCGAGTTTGCTTGCAAAAGGCCAAGTGCAGCGACCAAAACAAGCCACTTAGGATCACGCTGATAGTTCGGGTACCAACCCGAATGCCCCTGCTTGTCTCATTTCTTCAAAATAAGAGCCGCGGCTTTGTAAGTCGCTGCTCAAGTTAAAACTACGGCGCCGGTTGAAGCCTGCGCCGCAGCATTTACGGGCACAACGGTCCTGCTTTACTACAACGTCAGTTACACGCCGCTTTGCAGCAGCATGTTACGGATGTGACCAATGGCCTTAGTCGGGTTCAGGCCTTTAGGACATACGTTGACGCAGTTCATGATCCCGCGGCAGCGGAATACGCTGAACGGGTCATCCAGCGAAGCCAGACGCTCGGACGTCTTGGTATCACGGCTGTCTGCCAGGAAGCGGTAGGCTTGCAGCAGGGCAGCTGGACCCAGGAACTTGTCCGGGTTCCACCAGAAGGACGGGCAGGATGTCGAGCAGCAAGCGCACAGGATGCACTCGTACAGGCCATCGAGCTTTTCACGTTCTTCCGGCGACTGCAGACGCTCGATGGCCGGAGCCGGCGTGTCGTTCTGCAGGAACGGCTTAACTTTCTCGTATTGCTTGTAGAAGATGCTCATATCGACGACCAGGTCACGGATAACCGGCAAACCTGGCAGTGGACGAACGATCAGCTTGTTGCCTTTGACCACGGCGGACAGCGGCGTGATGCACGCCAGGCCGTTTTTGCCGTTGATGTTCATGCCGTCGGAACCGCACACACCTTCACGGCAAGAGCGACGATAGGAGAAACCCTCGTCCTGCTCTTTGATCAGTGCCAGCACATCCAGCACCATCAGGTCTTTACCGCCGGTATCGACCTGGAATTCCTGCATGAACGGCGCAGCGTCCTGATCAGGGTTGTAGCGATAAACACTGACTTTCAACATGGCAGCCACCCTTAGTAAGTCCGAATCTTCGGTTCAAACGTCGGCACCGTCTTCGGCGAGAAGTTCACGGCACGCTTGGTTACGCGCTTGTCACCCGGGAAGTACAGGGTGTGGCACAACCAGTTTTCGTCGTCGCGATCTTCAAAGTCTTCACGAGCGTGAGCACCACGGGATTCTTTACGAACCTCGGCGGCAATCGCCGTCGCTTCAGCCACTTCCAGCAGGTTTTGCAGTTCAAGGGCTTCGATACGAGCGGTGTTGAACGCCTGGCTCTTATCGTTGATCTTGACGTTGGCGATACGCTTGCGCAGGTCTGCCAACTGGGCAATACCCTTCTGCATGTATTCGCCGGTACGGAACACACCGAAGTAGTTCTGCATGCAGCTTTGCAGCTCGCGACGCAGGGTTGCTACGTCTTCGCCATCCGTGCGCTCGTTCAGAGCGTTCAGGCGCGCCAGGGCAGCTTCGATGTTGGCGTCGGTGGCGTCATCGTATTCGATGCCGTCGGTCAGCGCCTTCTCCAGGTGCAGGCCGGCCGCGCGACCGAATACCACCAGGTCGAGCAGCGAGTTGCCGCCCAGGCGGTTGGCACCGTGAACCGATACGCAAGCCACTTCGCCTACCGCGAACAGACCATGAATGATCTCGTCTTCGCCTTCAGCGTTCTGGGTGATTGCCTGGCCATGAATGTTGGTCGGCACGCCGCCCATCATATAGTGGCAAGTTGGAACCACCGGAACCGGAGCAACTACCGGGTCAACGTGGGCAAAGGTCTTGGACAGCTCGCAGATACCAGGCAGGCGGCTGTGCAGCACTTCTTCGCCCAGGTGATCGAGCTTGAGCAGTACGTGGTCGCCATTCGGGCCACAGCCGTTACCGGCGATGATTTCTTTAACCATCGAACGGGCCACAACGTCACGACCGGCCAAGTCTTTGGCGTTCGGAGCATAACGCTCCATGAAACGCTCGCCGTGCTTGTTGATCAGGTAACCACCTTCACCACGGCAACCTTCGGTCACCAGTACACCGGCGCCGGCGATGCCGGTCGGGTGGAACTGCCACATTTCGATGTCTTGTACCGGTACGCCAGCACGCAGAGCCATGCCGACGCCGTCACCGGTGTTGATCAGGGCGTTGGTGGTCGACGCGTAGATACGACCTGCACCACCGGTCGCCAGAACAGTTGCCTTGGCGCGGATGTAGGTGGTTTCACCGGTTTCGATGCAGATGGCGATCACACCGACGAACTCGCCTTGCGCGTTCTTGACCAGGTCAACCGCGTAGTACTCGTTCAGGAACGTGGTACCGGCTTTCAGGTTGCCTTGGTAAAGGGTGTGCAGCAGCGCGTGACCGGTACGGTCGGACGCAGCGCAGGTACGGGCAGCCTGCCCGCCTTTACCATAATCCTTGGACTGGCCGCCGAATGGACGCTGGTAGATACGGCCTTGCTCGGTACGGGAGAACGGCAGGCCCATGTGGTCCAGCTCGAACACCGCGGCCGGGCCTTCCTGACACATGTATTCGATAGCGTCCTGGTCACCGATATAGTCGGAACCCTTGACGGTATCGTACATGTGCCAGCGCCAGTCATCGTTCGGGTCGGCGGAGGCGATGGCGCAGGTGATGCCACCCTGGGCCGATACGGTGTGGGAACGCGTCGGGAACACCTTGGTGATCACGGCAGTCTTGTGACCGCCCTGGGCCAGTTGCAGCGCAGCGCGCATGCCAGCACCGCCGCCACCAATAATGATGGCGTCGAATGAAATAGTTGGAATGTTAGCCATGAATCAGATACCCCAAAGAATCTGCACACCCCAGACGAAGTAAGCGAACATCGCAACGCCGCATACTGCCTGGAAGAGGAAACGTACTGCAGTCGCGGACTTGCCCAGCGCCATCGGCGTCAGGTAGTCAGTCGCGATGGTCCACATGCCAACCCAGGCGTGAGCGCCCAGGGCTACAAGGGCCAGCAGACTGAAGATTCGCATCGCATTGTGGGAAAACAGGCCGTGCCATTGCTCATAGCCGATGCCCGGGTTTGCGACGAGGTATCCGATCAGGAAAATGAAATAAGCCGCGAGAACGACCGCAGACACACGCTGTGCCATCCAGTCATAGAGGCCCGAACGCGACAGATTCGTTACGCTGGTTACCATATCCAAACTCCTGCCAGAACGATCAGCACCACGGAAATGGCGACGATGATTTTCGAGCCCAGGCGGCCGCCTTCCAGCGTCTCACCGATGCCCATGTCCATGATCAAGTGGCGCACACCGGCTACCAGGTGATACAGAAGAGAGGACAGGAGGCCCCATGCTACGAACTTGGCCAGCGGGCTGGTCAAGCATGCCTTCACCTCGGCGTATCCTTCCTCGGAACCCAGGGATTTGCTCAATGCATAAAGCATGATGCCCAAGCCCAGGAACAGGATGATGCCGGAAACACGGTGCAGGAACGACGTAACGCCGGTGATGGGGAGTTTGATGGTCCTTAGGTCTAGGTTTACAGGTCGTTGGCTATTCACGGCTTTTTTTCACACTGAAGAGCCCCTAACAATCAGGGCAAAGTTGTTGGGGAGTGCGACTGGTCAGGTAAGCACCACCCAGGGAGTGCGACCCCCAATGAAAGCAAGCCCAAAAGCCCTTGGCGGTCGGTGGCCGAGTATAGACAGTTAGGTTACTAATGACAACGCGCACACCTCACCCTAATAGCTGATTGCGCTGGCGGGATAAAAGGCGTAAATGGCAGTCAATTTCGACGAAAAAGTACGGTTAAAGCCTTCTGGCGCAAGACTTTAGGCAAATTGACATCTGGATTTATATCAATATAGTGGTGCGGGCCCTGCGTGGGGGGTCTGTCTGATGATTTGAAGCATAAATAGGAGGCCACATGGCTGACAAAAAAGCGCAGTTGATCATCGAGGGCGCAGCCCCCGTCGAGCTGCCCATTTTAACCGGCACCGTTGGTCCCGATGTTATCGACGTACGGGGCCTGACGGCCACGGGCCGTTTTACTTTCGACCCAGGCTTCATGTCGACCGCGTCCTGCGAGTCGAAGATCACCTATATCGATGGTGATAATGGCATTCTGCTTCATCGCGGCTACCCGATCGAGCAACTGGCTGAAAAGTCGGACTACCTGGAAACCTGCTACCTGCTGCTAAATGGTGAATTGCCAACAGCCGAGCAGAAAGCCCAGTTCGTCAGCACCGTGAAGAACCACACCATGGTGCACGAGCAGTTGAAGACCTTCTTCAACGGCTTCCGTCGCGACGCCCACCCAATGGCCGTCATGTGCGGTGTAGTAGGCGCCCTGTCGGCCTTCTATCACGACTCCCTGGACATCAATAACCCGCAGCATCGCGAAATTTCCGCGATCCGCCTGGTTGCCAAGATGCCGACCCTGGCCGCAATGGTTTACAAGTACTCCATGGGCCAACCCATGATGTACCCGCGCAACGATCTGACGTACGCGGAAAACTTCCTGCACATGATGTTCAACACCCCGTGCGAGATCAAACCGATCAGCCCGGTGCTCGCCAAGGCCATGGACCGGATCTTCATCCTCCACGCCGACCACGAGCAGAACGCTTCCACCTCTACCGTGCGCCTGGCGGGCTCTTCGGGTGCCAACCCGTTCGCCTGTATTGCCGCCGGCATCGCCGCACTGTGGGGCCCTGCCCACGGCGGTGCAAACGAAGCCGTATTGACCATGCTCGATGAAATCGGCGATGTGTCCAACATCGACAAATTCATCGCCAAGGCCAAGGACAAGAACGATCCGTTCAAGCTGATGGGCTTCGGTCACCGGGTGTACAAGAACCGCGACCCGCGCGCTACCGTCATGAAGCAGACCTGCGACGAAGTGCTGAAGGAACTGGGCATCAAGAACGATCCGCAACTCGAACTGGCCATGCGCCTGGAAGAGATCGCCCTGACCGACCCGTACTTCATCGAACGCTCGCTGTACCCGAACGTCGACTTCTACTCGGGGATCATCCTCAAGGCGATCGGCATTCCAACCAGCATGTTCACCGTGATCTTCGCCCTGGCGCGGACCGTGGGCTGGATCTCCCACTGGAAGGAAATGCTCTCCAGCCCGTACAAGATTGGTCGCCCGCGCCAGCTGTACACCGGCTACGAGTCGCGTGACATCACCAAGCTGGAAGATCGCAAGTAAGCACTTGACTGCTTGTTTGTACTGAGAACGGCCTCCCTTAGTGGAGGCCGTTTTTGTTTGTGTGGCCTGATCTACAGCCATCGCAGCATAGGTATCTACACAACTTTGTGGGCTATAGCAGCAGACGGTAACCACGATGCGAAGCGAGCCGCTCTTGATCTGCTTTTGATCTTAGGCGCCCCG
>NZ_LYSO01000060.1:0-34487 GCF_001728935.1 Pseudomonas sp. AP42 | reverse complement strand
GCGACATGGCAAGTGTTGTGGCCCACAACACCCTGACAGCATCCGGCACCGGAGGTGGCAGCCATATAAGTGGTGCGGCCCGCACCACCTTGGCAGGATCCGGCATCCGTGCCGGCGACATGGCAAGTGTTGTGGCCCACAACACCCTGACAGCATCCGGCACCGGAGGTGGCCGCCACGCAAGGGATTCGGTCCGCACCGGCGAGTTTCAGCTCTTCCTATATAGAAGCCTCAACAAATCCCCTTCCATCGGGCTACGTATTTAATGCTGCGTCTCCTATAGCCAAATTGCAGCATGGGTACGTCAATCCTCTTCCCAAGGAAACACTGCACCATGGCTGATAACTTCCGGCTCAACATCGGTTCACTGCGCAGCGATGTGAAGCTCACCCTTCACACTCACCACGCCGCTCGTATATGGATGGGGCGCCCTAAAAATGACCTCAAAGCCGGCATCATTGGTCTGTCAGGGTTCTGCACTGTCGTCAATCGAATGTCTCGAGGCGCCCAACAGGATGATCCCTACTCTGACTGGTGGATGATCCTCCTCGAGGAAAAGATCAACGATTCCAAGGAAGCGTTAAAGACCATCGAAGATCGCCTGGACACAGCCATGGCCTCTCTTCCACCGGCCATCAGCATTAGCGAAAACCTCTCGATCCAGCCTGTCAGCCTCCCGCTGTACATCTCCAATCCCCTGGGATTTCAGGCTGTGTACCTGCTGACGAACTACGACGAAATTGTCAGACGCATTCTGTTGGCCCAGCACGTTGGCCTTGTCGGGCGCCACGATATGGAAACCTGGATCGACGAAGGCGCAGCGGTACTGCGGAGACTGTTTGGTCTGGCCCAGATCTATAAGTACTCAGGCGCTGCCCGCGACGACTTCGCTGCAAACAATGCCAAGGCTGAAGCAGCCCGCAAAATGTACGAGCGGTACGGTGAGCTGCCACAAGACATCCTGGAAGGCACCCGCCGTTCGAATTTCGCGCCACCGATCATCCGCGGTCAGCAGCAAACCGAGACGGATGATCATCTCGATGACCCCGTTGAGGGTTAAAGAGCATGGGCCAGATTCCCTCCAATGATGGGTCGCTGCAACAGACCGCCTTCCGGCCACTGCAACAGGAAGCCTTCCAGCGACTGCAACAGGCTGCCTCACTAAAGGGCCTTTTAAAGCCTTTTAAAGGTAAGGGGGAGCTGACCCAATTTGCCGATCTTTGCCGAGCTCAAGAATCGGACTTAAAAGCTCTTGCCCAGGAAGTGCTGAGCCAGGCCCGCCGATATCCATTCACCCTAGTTCCAGTGCGGTTGACTGAGCAGAACACCCAAGCCGGCACCCAGTTTTTGAGATGGCAGCAGGTGACAGATCGGCGGATGGGCGTAGGGGTTTGGGCAGAAATGATGGGCTCACCCAGAACACCGGAATCCATGCTGCAGGATCTTTACGTGATGGAGCTGCAGCGCATCACCTTGAATATGCAAATGAGTTTGCTGCACTCGATCACCAAACAGGCCGCCGAGTGCGCAGAAAAAATGGGCCAGGCAGAGGCCGTGTATACCGCTCGCCTGCAGCAGCTCAACAACCCAACGCAACACCAATAACCTCGGAGAATACTCATGGGCACGCCCGTACAAGGCTGGGAAGGCAATATCGGTTCTGCACCGGAATTCAAAGAATTCCCCAACGGCAATAAAG
Organism: Pseudomonas sp. AP42; assembly: GCF_001728935.1. Taxonomy (NCBI): domain Bacteria; kingdom Pseudomonadati; phylum Pseudomonadota; class Gammaproteobacteria; order Pseudomonadales; family Pseudomonadaceae; genus Pseudomonas; species Pseudomonas sp. AP42. The sequence goes on along the minus strand of NZ_LYSO01000060.1, from coordinate 32,788 downwards.
ACCCACGTCGACTCATGCGAGCCAACGTTTACTTCGACAATTCGATTCCGGATGGCAAAGGCGGCTACGAAGATCGTGGCGGTTTTTGGGCGAATGTGGAGTGGTGGCACAAGGACGCCGAGCATTATTCGCAACTGTTCCAGAAAGGTATGCGAGTGCTGGTTTCCGGTCGCGCCGTTATGGACCGTTGGAAGAACGACGATGGCGAATTCGAAGCTTTGAAAATCCAGGCCAGCCGGGTCGGCATGCTGCCACACCGCGTGACCATGGTGAATCTGGCGCCTTCGCAAAACCAGAATTCGCAACAGTCCAACAGACCCGAATCGCGGCCGCAGCCAGCTCCAGGCCCGGATGAATATCCAGATACCGATCCACCGCAATTCTGAAAACAGGGGCTTAATTTTTCGGCCCATTCGTGTAGCTGTCGGTGTTGGGGGAAACAGCTCATCGTTTCCCCCGACCTCATTAGAGAACCACTACAAATTAGGACGTGCCGATGGATGAAGTTTTGAGGGACCCAACAGGGTACGTTGTCATTGGCGCAGAGCACCCAGCTTTAGGCCGTGTTTACTGGGCTTACTTTGATGAAAGCGAGGTGAATGCTCCGGACTACTACGGGCTCACCCTGGACATAAACCGAGCATCATGGGCTCCAGTTGGGTGGCGAACGGGAGAGTATCTGATGGGGGGCCGTGGAGAGACAGACCTTGATACCTGGCAAGCCCGCCGATTTATCAACACCTTGCTCGATGAATACCGCTTAGATACTGAATACCGCGTCGACTTTGACGACGACGACGAAATGACTGAACACTTATACGGCAAGCTGGAACAACTACGTGTTCAAAGCGGACAATCCACTCAGGACTTCATCGCGTGGATCAGAGTTGCGAACTGGACGGACGAGCCAGCTTCGAATTGACATCAAACCGCCAATTGGTTGGCAAAAAATCGCGCCATTCGTTAACTTTCAGGTTGAGTCACACTTCCATTCGGCTATCTCAAGCACAGAAGTTTAAAACTTCCGTTTTTGATGCAAAAAAATGCGCTATTCGTGATGTTACTGTCTGATAGATCTGTTCTTCGGGGACCGATAGCCAATGGCGCAATCTCGAACTTCTTTGAAACCAGCAGATAGGCGGCAATTCAATAACCCCCATACTGCCGTTCAAATAGCCGGTGCTGACGCCGCCCGAAAAGGGCTACGGGTGTATGACTGCCCTTACCACCATCCTGCGATGCGCGCGTCGTGGCTAAAGGGCTTTGCCCAGGAACAGCAGCTGACGCTGGACCTCTAGCCGCTAAAAGCCTCCCGTTGTGCATTGACCATTTCCCATTGAAGCCTTACCTGCCATGACGTGACAGTCCCGCTCTGCATAATTGAGAAGGGGCACACCGTGAAGCTATTGATCATCGAGGCACCTGGGAAGCTGAAAAAGCTTCAGCCAATGATGAAGAAACTGCGCCCAGGCGAACACTGGTTGGTTGTCGCCAGTGGTGGGCACATACGTGACTTGCCCGCCAGAGGGCAGGACGACAGCATGATCACCACAGGCGTCCGCAAAAATTACACACCGGTGTACGAGATCCTGGATAAGAGCGCCAAGGCCGTGCGGACCATCAAGGCCGCAGCTAAACAGGCCGATGAAATCTACCTCGCAACCGATCCGGATCGCGAAGGTGAAAGCATCAGCTGGCACATCCAGCAGGTACTGGCGGTCAAATCCTACAAACGCATCACCTTCAATGAAATCACCCTGAAGCGTGTCGCAGAGGCTCTAGCCAATCCTCGCCAAATCGATTTGAACAGAGTCGCGTCACAAGAATGCCGGCGTGTACTTGATCGTTTGGTGGGTTACCTGGTGACTCAGGAGCTACGCCGACTGATGGGCAAGCCCACCTCTGCAGGCCGCGTGCAATCGCCTGCCGTATACCTGGTGGTTTTGCGCGAGCGCGAGATCCGCAACTTTCAGGTAATCAACCACTTCGGTGTGCGTCTGAACTTTGTGGATATGAATCAGGGCACCACCTGGTATGCAGACTGGCAACCGGTACCGGATTTCGCGAGCAAAGACTTTCCTTACGTTCAAGATGCCAACCTGGCCCGACTCGTCGCCGGCACACGTAATGTCGTCGTCGAGTCCTGTGAAGACCGCAAGGCCGAGCGCCACCCACCCGCGCCCTTCATCTCTTCCACCCTTCAACAAGCAGCCAGCAACGCCTTGAAATGGGACCCGGACAAGACCATGCAAGTCGCCCAGCGATTGTATGAACAAGGCGTGATCACCTACCACAGGACGGATAATCCCAACGTACCAGACGAGGCCATGGAGGATATTAGAACCGTAGCTAGATCTATCGGATTGAAGACCGTCGACGAGCGACGTACATTCAAGGCCGCCGAAGGCGCGCAGGAAGGCCACCCCGCTATTACCCCGACGCATTGGGCTGATACAAAAGCTGGTGAGAACGACGAGGAACTCGCCCTGTACAAGTTGATTTGGGTCCGGGCGCTGGCCAGCCAGATCGAAGCGGCGGTATTCGACGTGCGTGCTGTAAAACTGCTCGCGGTTGGCCCAAATGGTAAGGCTTTGCGATTCAATGCAACTGGTGAAACCCTTTTTCATCCTGGGTGGCGGAAACTGCTCAAGGGCGATGACACAGACGATGAGGAAGATGGAGCAGCGAGCAACCCAGTTCCTGCACTCACACCAAAACAGATCATCTCTGTGCACAACGGAGAACTGCTGAAGAAGAAAACTCAGCCGCCATCCCGCTACACCAAGGCCAGTCTAATCAAAGAAATGGAGCGCCGCGGTATTGGTCGTCCCAGCACGTTCGCCTCGATCTTGAAGAACATCACCAGCAAAGGAATGATTGAGGAAAAAAGCCGCAAGCTGGTACCGGCGCCGCTGGGGGAGGAAACAATCGCGAAGCTGGAAGGGTTCTACAGTTTCGTGGAGCTCGATTTTACGAGGGAGCTGGAGCGGGATTTGGACAAAGTCGCCCAGGGCCAAGACACCTATGGAGCTGTCGTTGCGCGTCTGCATAGACGCCTGGAAGAGGAACTGTCTCAGCAACGTGGAATGCCGAGTGTGCCGATGGCGTCCGCTCCACGCCCAGCCACAGCAGGTGGCGCTTTCAACTGTCCCAAGTGCAATCAACCCCTCGCAAGGCGACAAAAAAAAGGGGGCGGTGGCTATGACTTTTGGGGTTGCACAGGCTTCAAATCGAATGGATGCAAGGTGAGTTTTCCAAACTTGAATGGCAAACCAGATCTCAATAAACCCAGAGGGGTGTGACTTCTGCCATTGCCGATATAAATCACCGACAACGCCGTTACGCATTAACCCTAGAAGCCCACCATTCCTATACCTGACAGTCCTCTGCGAAATTGCAGAGGAGGTCATGGGTGAGCGTACAGAAGAGACAATCGGTGGTGGGGCTGCGCATCTTAGCGCCGAAGCTGGAGAAGTTCTCAGACCGGCAAATTGAAGTCGCCCAGACCTGGGCTTTACAATTTAACGTACCGCCCTCCCAGCTGACCTCCTTCATCGATACCTATCTGAGTTCCACTGTCCATACTCGTTGCTGGTGCGTAGCCCTGCCCTCTACAGATGATCAAACACGGCGGCTCCTGGCCAGAATCGGCGATCACCTCCAGTACTTCGATGGTCATCAGGTTAAGGCCTGCAAAATCTTCAGCAAGGACCGCGTGCATAAGAGAAAACCCACCGCAATGGTGGCCCAGCAGCTACTGCTCAGGTTTGAAAAACGCTGGTATGCAGACGTCCTACTGACCTCCTTCTGCAAGTCTGCTGGAGAGAGGGCGAAAGCCCTTTCGATTGAAGATCTAGGAAGCTTTAATCGCCGCGGCTTCGATTGGACGGCGAGCAACAATCGGTACTTCAATCCCCGCACCCGATTTTACCTGAAGCAGATTGGCAGCACGCTGAAGCAGTTTTGCCAGTGTCTGGACCAAGAGCTTTTATTCGCCATTCGTTCAGCGCAATGTCCCTCACCCAAGCTCTATAACTGGCTGGCTCAAGGTGACCGAAAACGCCGCCTTCAGGCCCTAAAAGCCCAGCCAGTACTGATTCCACTTCTGGTACTAGCAGATCAATGGCCGTGGCCGTGGGATGGGCAGCAGCAGGTATACATGAACTGCCCATGGGATGAACTTCAGGCGTGGCGCCCATACTGGAGTGAGGACCGTTATTTGATTTCCGCTGAAGAGTGCCTGGTAGGTCGCATAGCCGACGCGGGCCTCCCCCTTTCCGACACACTGGCTTGGCTGCTACAGGCGCCGCGCGCTGCAGTGCGCTACCTGGGTCAACAGCGGGTATTCGATACCGGCAGTGCATTGACCCGTATCAGCCGCGAGGGGCCACAAGGACCCTGGCATCGACTGCTGCTGGGAGCCTCACTGGGCAATCGCCGTCCTCTTAAAAAAGCGCACTGGATCACTCTCTTCGCGCTGCTGGATAAAATCCCGTATCAACTGCTGGATCAAACGCAGGACTGGAACAGGCTGCTGTCAGGGTGTCCAACTGATTGGTCGGACGACAATTGGTCCAAAATCGCCGACGACTTTCGAGACCTGAACGAGCTCTTTAACAACGTTGATGAGAGCGACGGACCAGCTTCTGGTGAAGCACTGCAGAAACTCAAAAGCTTCATTGCTACTGCTTCCTATCACCAGATCGCCAGCTTGGTGAATGGCTTTCACCTCGCGTTGATAGACATCCGTGAGGCTTTAGATGCAGTAGATCCATAAACAAGAACAGACTCTTTAACGCCCTGGAAGCCGCTGCTTTATTCAACCAGCACACCCCTCGTGAGTCCAAATGGGCTGCAAATTATCGAACTGAAGTGCCCCGCCGATCTTGATGCGGAACATCGAGCGCTGGGCCATTGCATTGATGGTTACGACTACAGTGCTTATCGGGGCATCTGCCGTCTTTTTTCGGTTCGCGAAAACGGGAAATCGTTGGCCTCTGCAGAAATCCAAATGGATGAAAGTGCCTGGGGCGAAACGTTAGCAAAATTGACTCCCAAACACCTGGTGACGATACAACTGAGAGGGCTCCGCAATCGCACACCTAAGTCGGGCTCCAGGGTTGACCGGGCCTATCAATGGTTTTGGGCAAAGATCAAATCGGGTGAGCTCGCCATTAACCTGGAATGGCCCGACCAAACACTATCCATGTCGCGCTATACAAATCGAAACCGGAAAAAAATGCATGCCCAGGCCTGTGCGGAATGGATCAACCAACGATTGAGCAGGACATGAGTCGTCCACGTCTGATGAACCGCCGGCAGGACCTGGTCGAAAAAGTCATTTTTGACGGCTATGACTTCGGGGTCTTAATGCAATACGTTGAGGGTGCGAACCGGCTGTTTCTCGAACGTAATGGTTTCTATATTCGGCGTGCCGAGCATCCTCAACATCGCTATTGGCGATTACCAAAAGGCAAGTTGCTGGATGACCTGGATGTGCTCTTCCACCGTTTGATGGAGTTGTCCGAGGACCGTTTCAATGAAAGTTGGGAGACGTTTTCACATAAAATCACAGCCGCACAAAACGACCCAGATCGGCAGGCATTCACGTGGGGGCTGACCTTTCGGATAGCTCCACTCGTTCAGGGCGGGATCCTGCTGTCAGGTGACTACCATCCTGGCGCGGTCGCCGTTTCAAGGCGCATGCACGGCGTGTTTCTCGGGCATTCCAAGTCCTGGCGCATTGACGCTGGTGCGGAAGTGGTGCGAAGCAACTTGATCCTGGAGCTTGGATTGTCGGAGGATCAGTTCGAAATCCTCGACACCGTGCAAGAGCTGCTGACCGACGGATCCGTTGTTCCAGCTGATGAAATCACCCGCATCAGTCTTGGTGGACCGCCACAAGAGCGCGCAGCAAAAGCGGCTGACGATAGCACCTCAACCGATGTGTATTTAGCCGCGGTGCCCTCAATCGAGCGCACCGGGTCCACTACCGAACAGATTAACCAGGCATTGGCTGGTTATTCTTTACTGGACCATCAACCGGCAGGCATCCGGCACTTGCTACAGCGCACAAGCGCCTTGCTTGCGGATGACATGGGGCTTGGTAAAACTCGCCAAGCAATCATTGCCGCTGCAATCCGAGCAGCTAATAGACCCATCTTGGTTATCACCCTGTCGACGTTGATCATCAACTGGCAACGCGAAATCCAGATGGTGTATCCCAAGGCCACTATCGGCCAACAGGTCTTTGATCCCTCTTCGCAATGGATTATCACCAACTACGAACGCCTTGGCGATTTTGTTCTGCATGCAGGACACTTTGAAGTGATGATCATCGACGAGGCGCACCGCCTGAAAGAGCCGACCGCCGCGTGGACACGTCACGGCTTCGACATTGCCGCCAAGATACCCAACCGTTACCTGCTGACGGGTACGCCAGTCCTCAACCGAGAATCTGAGCTGCACACGCTGCTACGGCTATCCGGCCACCCCGTTGGGAAACTGCCCTTGAAAGAATTCTGCGAACAGTTCGCCGGCAGTCAGGATTTCCGCATGAATCTGCGGGGCGCAATCGGCGATTGGATGCTCCGTCGACGCAAGGATGTCTTGCCCGGTCTCAAGGGCAAACAGCGCCAAACTTTACCCATCGAACTCACTGCTGAAGAGCGCAAGCAATACGATCAAATTCGGCTCGAAGACAGGCCTAGCCTCGCCAGGTTGGGATCACTGCGTCAGTTGCTTGAGCAGGTAAAGATTCGTGTCGTAATGGATCTGCTGTGCGAACTGGACGCGGAGGACAAAGTAATCTTGTTCTGTGAGTTCAAGGATACGGTAGGAACACTTCGCACTCGGTGCAAGCAAGCTGAGTACGGGTGCGTCACGGTTGTCGGCAGTGACTCTGTAGGCAAACGGCAGAAGGCGATCGATCAATTCCAAAGTGATCCAGAAACCCGCGTCTTTGCCGCCACTACCTCCGCTGCCGGCACCGGCAACAACCTCACTGCGGCCAACTATGTGATGTTCCTGGGCCTCCCCTGGACGCCTGGACTGCAGGACCAGGCTGAGGACAGGGCCTACCGCAATGGGCAATTGCGCATGGTCGTGGTGAAAATCCCGCTGGTGGAAAACACAATCGACCAGATGCTTTGGCAAATGCTGCAGGATAAGCGTCAGTTGGCAAGTGACCTCATTGAGCCCGACGCGGCCGGCAACGCGAGACAAGCATTGGCGACCAATTTGTAGATCTGCGGTATATCACTGCTTCTTAGTGGCTGAGACCTTGTAAACGTACTTGGAACCATTACTTTTGTTTTCTGGAATCTAATAGGCCTCCCCATCGGCAACAATAGTTTCGTTCGATATCTGCAAACTTCCGAAAGTGGCAAATCTATTTCGATTTTACCCACTTTGCTCGTATTCATTTCGAGGAGTCGAACATAATTGACTTTGTTACGTATTAGAATCTTCCCATCGCTCATAATGGCCGTCGAGACCCATTCAGAAGAGACTGATCTCACTGAAAGGCACGGACAGTTTTGGCGGACTCGTTGAATCCAGCGCGATACGCCAATATCCAACATCATGCCAAGCGCCATGCTTGAATCCTACTTCTGGATACGTACCGATGTGAGCGAAGCCTAGTGCTTCATGCAGCCCCACGCTGCCATCGTTTGGCAGCGCGATCCCGGCAAAGGCTGCGTGAAACCCTTGCCTTTTCAATGTCGGCAGCAACACGCCATACAGTGCCCGGCCGACCCCGCTACGGTGCGCTTCTGGCGATATATAAACGGTGACGTCGACCGACCAGCGATAGGCCTCACGAGCCCGGTGCTGACTGGCATATGCATAGCCGATGAGCTGGCCGTCTCGCTCCGCTACCAGATACGGGTAAGTCGGCAAAGTCGACCCAATCCGCTTGGCCATCTCTTCGACTGTGGGCGGCTCAAGCTCAAACGAAATCGCCGTATGCTCAACCATCGGTGCGTAAATTGCCTGGATGGCTTGAGCGTCCGAAATCTGCGCAATCCTTACTGTGGTGTTGCTCATCCTCTATCCCCTTGGTCGCTCAAATCGATCTTTGATTGACTCGTTTCGAGAGTGCTTCGGCGCTTTCCTTGCGCTCCGAATAGCGGTCTACCAAATACGTTTCCCGGCCCCGAACCATCAGCGTGAACTTCATCAGTTCCTCCATCACGTCCACAACACGGTCGTAGTAGGCGGATGGCTTCATACGCCCTGCGTCGTCGAACTCCAGAAAGGCTTTGGGTACTGACGACTGGTTTGGGATGGTGATCATCCGCATCCAGCGCCCGAGGATCCTAAGCTGGTTTACCGTGTTGAAGGACTGTGATCCACCGCAGACCTGCATGACGGCCAACGTCTTGCCCTGGCTGGGGCGGACAGCGCCCAACGTGAGAGGTATCCAGTCTATTTGGGCTTTGAATACAGCAGACATTGCACCGTGACGCTCTGGCGAACACCACACCTGTCCCTCTGACCACAGAACCAGATCCCGCAGCTCTTTAACCTTTGGATGGTCTTCCGGAGCGTCATCAGGGAGAGGCAGACCCGAGGGATCAAAGATGACGGTCTCGGCTCCCATTAGGGTCAGGATGCGCGCGGCCTCTTGGGTCAGCAGCCTGCTGAAAGAGCGCTCACGGGTTGAGCCATACAGCAACAAGATGCGTGGTTTGTGAGTCGGTTGCTCGTTGCCTTGCAGGCGATCCAGTGTGACGAAGTCGATTAGCGACTGATCCAGATTAGGTAGATCCAGGCTGCTTTCCGAGGAAAATTCGTCCATTACAGTTCACCTATTTGATCTAGCTCGCGCTTCAGTTCCTGCGGTGTGAGCGCCGAATGATCCAAGCTGAAGAATGCCTCGAAACGCTTTTTAATCTGGACGACGGTCGCGTCAAATGCGGCTTGGATGTCGCTGTCTGTGCCTTCTACATCGGAAGGGTCGGCGAGGCCCCAGTGGCTTTTGACAGCAGGCCCGAAATAGACCGGGCAGGGTTCGCCTCCAGCCTTATCACACACGGTGATCACCACATCCGGTGGTGAGTCCGAAAACACCTCTGAGCCTTTGCTGTAGAGATCTGTGGTGTCGATACCAAGCGCTTGCAACGTACTCACGGCGCGTGGATTCAGTTGTCCGCTTGGGAAGCTGCCCGAACTGACGGCGTTAAAACCGCTCGGGGCCAGGTGGTTGAACAACCCCTCCGAGAGAACGCTCCGGCAGCTGTTTGCCGTACACATAAATAGCACTTTCATGGGTTTCTCCTAGACAGGGATGCTCAGCCGCGACGCCAGTGCCACCAGCGTTACCAGCAAGATAGGGAGGGTGAGGATGCTGCCGACTTTGAAGTAGTAACCCCAGGTGATGCGGATATTTTTCTGCGCTAGCACATGCAGCCACAGCAACGTGGCCAGGCTTCCGATGGGCGTGATCTTGGGGCCAAGATCGCAACCGATGACGTTGGCGTAGATCATGGCCTCACGTACCAGTCCTGTAGCGTCGCTGCCCTGAATGGACAGAGCGCCGATAAGCACACTCGGCATGTTGTTCATGATCGAGGACAACAGCGCAGCGGTGATACCGGTGCCCAAGGTAGCGGCCCATAGGCCATGCTCGGCAAATATGTTCAGCAGCCCCGAGAGCGAGTCGGTTAGGCCAGCATTACGCAGGCCATAGACCACCAGATACATGCCCAGCGAAAACACGACAATTTGCCAGGGCGCGTCCTTGATGACCCTTCTCGTGGAGATGATTTGGCCTTTACCTGCGATGACCAGCAGGATCATTGCACACGCAGCAGCAACAGCGCTGATGGGGATACCTAACGGCTCCAGTGCGAACAGACCAACCAGCAGCAGGCCAAGTACCCACCAGCCAGCAATGAAGGTCGCCCGATCTCGAATCACCGACTCCGGGGCCTCAAGCTGATCCGCGTCGTACTGGGCGGGAATGTCCTTGCGATAGAACATCCAGAGCATGAACAGTGTCGCGGCCACGGCCACTAGGTTCACTGGCCACATGACAGAAGCGTATTCACCGAAACCCACGCCAAAAAAGTCTGCCGAAACGATGTTCACCAGGTTGGACACCACCATCGGCAGACTGGCGGTATCAGCGATGAAGCCTGCGGCCATCACGAATGCCAAGGTGGATGCCGGGCTGAAGCGAAGCGCCGTCAGCATCGCGATGACGATTGGGGTCAGAATCAGTGCGGCTCCATCATTGGCGAACAGTGCCGAAACGGCTGCACCGAGCAGGATCATCAGCGCAAACAGACGTCCGCCTTTGCCCCGACCCCAGCGAGCGACATGAAGCGCCGCCCATTTGAAGAATCCCGCTTCATCGAGCAACAAACTGATGATGATCACAGCAATGAAGGTCGCGGTAGCGTTCCAGACGATGTGCCACACAACCGGCACATCCCCTAGACTTACGGCGCCAGTCAGTAGTGCCAGAACGGCACCCGCTGCCGCGCTCCAGCCGACACCTAACCCCTTGGGTTGCCAGATAACAAAGACGAGCGTAACTACGAAAATCGATGCTGCGATGAGCATGAGTATGTTCCAGATCAGGATGTCAGCAGCAGGAGGCTTGGCGCACGGGTCTGTCTTCCATGGAAGCCAGCCGTCCTTGATGGTCGTTAACCCAGGACTGGTGTGCCTGCGTAGTGACGTTCAGAACATCCAGTGCCCACTGTTCAAGCTCGGGATGCAGCCGGTAGTAAACCCACTGACCCTGCCTCCGATCTGCGAGTAACCCGCAAGCACGCAGTTGGGCAAGATGCCTGGAGACCTTCGACTGGTTATCGTCCAGTGCCCAGATTAACTCGCACACGCACAACTCACCCTCAGCCGAAAGCATGAGCATGATCCGGGCGCGAGTTTCATCACCCAAGCACTTGAAGAATGTGTGTGGTGTAAGGCTCATAAGCAATCGCTCTGCATATGTGGATAATCGAATATGCAGATTTAACCACGTTCAGCCTGCTTGCACAAATGCCTGTGGCGGGAGTTAACGATGGGGATCAATGCTCACCGGTCGACCACAGGGTAACGACCAGGAGGGATTAACAATCGCCTCAGCACGCGGACGGAGATTTGATGTTCGAATGGATGTTCGCTGAACGCGATTTTGGATTCATTACTCTAGGCGTAATGGCAGGATAGCTGGTCAGGTCGAATGCAATTGAGTGGTCAGCGTGAATGCAAATGAATGCTCAGCGTGAATGGAAATGGGTGATCAGATACTAGGTAATTTTCCACCTCGGTCGCGTCATCTTTGTATAGCCTATAAATACCTATAGACGTAGTTTTCTATTTCCTACTGCGCAGCTGGTACCAGCCTGTCACCGTTCCCCTATCATTACAGGGGGCCTCTCGGCACATGATCAGGCACGTCACCACGCTCTCGCTTCTAGCGTTAATCGCCAGTTGCACGACCCAAACGGCGCAGACACCCAAGCCCGCTTTCGACAGCAGTCGCAATCCGGACATGTTGACGCCAGACCTCTATCCTGGCGGCGCCGTTCCTGAAAAAGAACCAGTAGTGCGCTATGGCCGCTACACCCTCGTCAGCACGCTGCCAGATTCTGGCCAACGTGACCTGATGGCTCAGATTATCGACATCAGCATTCCAGCCAACATGCACCCAAATGTGCATGAGGCCATGCAGTACGTGGTGGACCGTTCAGGTTATACGCTTTGCTCGGCAGACTCTGGCCACGTCAACATCCTTTACACCCGACCACTCCCAGCAGCCCAATATAAACTTGGCCCTATGACCCTGCGTAACACCCTGCAGGTGCTCGCAGGTCCGGCCTGGCAGGTGAAGGTCGACGAGGTCAACCGTCAGGTGTGCTACGTCCTGCGCCCTGGCTACCAGCTCCCGGACTCTCCACGTCCTGCATCAACTCAGATTGCTCAACTCAACACATCGACAGCTGCACAGCCTATCGCAGCGAAGAGCAATAACAATGATGCGGGCAGCCAAGTAGTAGTCGCCGCCGTTCCCCAAACAGCGCCTTTCACAACAACGGCATCAGCCGCTACCCCTGTGGCGAACGCTGCACCAGCCAAAACCGTGGCCCCTCCTACGGTGATTACCAAGGATGGCTCTACAAAACAAACGTCTGCCTTGCCGACTCAGAGTCCGGCCTCGACTTCGTCCAGCAACCCAGATGCCAAGGCCGCTTCAACTCCGAAACTGGTCACCGCGCCGTCCGCAGTTTCTGCAGCGCCAAAGCCGGTTGCGACGGACATTGCAGCGCCGAAGCCGCTGGCCCAGACATGGACGGCTTCAACTGGCTCAACCCTTCGTCAAACCGTCGAAGGCTGGGCTGAAAAAGCGGGCTGGAAACTGATGTGGCAGGTCGATGATTTGGATTACTCAATTGACGCTCCACTTCGATTTGAGGGCAGTTTCCAAGAAGCCATTGGGTCGATTTTCCCTCTCTACGACTCGGCTCCACGGTCCTTTCTGGTCGATGTGGTCGACAGTAACTCCTCACAGCGGCTGATTTTTATTACAGAGAGGAACAAATGATGACTGCTCGTCTCTGGATCAAAAGCACAGCCTTGTCACTTATCGTCGCACTGGTGAGTTCCTGTTCGCTGCAGCGTGTGAATGAATCGGCCAGCCGAGCTGAAAATGACGCTGCGACAGCCTCTCAATACAGCCGATTTCTGAGAAATCAGCAGCAAGAGTCCGCGCGCGCTACGGTGGTGTTCAGCGACAAACCATGGGTGTCCAAAAAACCGCTGGTCGCCAAGCGTGGTTTACCGCTGACCATGGATTGCGACATCACCTATCGCCCCTCATATAACGTTGGGATCGCTGAGATCGCGCAGTACATCACTAGTGAATGTGGTGTACCGGTCATCGTAGCCCCTGACGCAATCGACCCAAGTGTCCTTTCCAGTTCGACGCAGGGCAACTCAGGACCTGCAGTTCCACCTGGTTTGGGCTCTGCCGACAACCTGACCAACTTCATGCCCGCCGGCGTCATCGGCAATGTTCCGAGCAACGCCCGCTCAATGAATTCGATTGGGCTGACTGCACCCAACACATTCCCCATTAAGTACAGCGGCAAGCTGTCAGGGTTGTTGAATCAAGCGACCTCCCAGTTGGGCTTAGCGTGGAATTATTCCTCCGATGATCGAAGCGTGCATGTCACTTACTTCGACACCAAGACGTTCGACGTCTGGGCATTTGGTGATGACCAGGTCATTGAAAGCACAGTGAAGTCGGGCTTGCTGACCGCTACAGGCAGCGGGAGCAGTTCCGGTGGTGGTGGCGGCGGATCTTCGTCGACAGGTGCATCGGGTGAATCAGGCAGCAACCAGAGCACCACCGTTACCATCAAGACCTCGCTGATCGGAGACATTGAAAAAAACGTCAAGGCGATGCTGAGCCAACAGCCCCAAGGTCGGATGTTCCTCTCGCGTTCCACTGGCACCCTGACGGTAAGTGATCGACCAGAAGTACTCTCAAACGTTGCTAAATACCTGAATTCGATCAACAGCAGTATCACCCGTCAGGTGTTGTTCAACGTCAAAGTTTTCGAGGTAACTCTCACCGACACAGACCAGACCGGCCTGGACTGGACGGCTGTCTATACGTCCTTGAGCAACAAATGGGGCTTTTCGCTGAAGAATGCCACCACCGGCATAAGCACGGGCGCGGTGTCGGGCTCGTTGAGTATTTTGGACACGTCGAAGTCTCCTTGGGCTGGCTCCAACTTAATCATCAAAGCACTTTCCGAACAGGGCCGAATCTCGAACGTTCGCTCGCCGTCGGTCACCACGCTGAATCTGCAGCCGGCACCCATCCAGATCGGCAACGTAAAGAGCTATGTCGCATCAAGCTCGACAACCACTACGGCTTCCGTTGGATCGTCTACTTCGCTCACCCCCGCGACTATCACCAGCGGCTTCAACATGATGTTGCTCCCTCGAATCATCGACCAGGACAACATGTTGCTGATGATCACCCTGAGCATGAGTAGCAAACCGACCTTCACCACTTTTACGAGCAACGGCTCCAGTGTCCAGACAGCGGATTACGACACCAAGAATCTGTCGCCCAAGGTCAAATTGCGCAGCGGTCAAACCCTCGTACTGACTGGTTTTGAGGAGAACAGCGAAAACGCAACCAAGTCTGGCGTAGGGGATCCTGGATTCTTCGGTTTGGGCGGCAGCCGTGTCCGCACCACAGGGCACAGCGTACTCGTAGTGCTGATTACTCCTGTTGTTGATAGCGACACAGGCAGCCCCAGCGCGGTGATTTCACCTGCTGCCAACGAGCCTTGGGGCTCTTGCCCTACCCCACTGCTGCATTGCACAGGTTCCAAGGGGTAAGCCATGGTTGCGGAAACCTCAAAAAATGCACGCTCTGCTCGAGTCCAGGTACTCCAGTATCGTGGAAAATCATTTGTCACCGGTCTGCGCTGGCATCCGCTGGGTAGTGTCACCGGGCACATGAAGGAAGCGCGCCAGTACGGTCGTGAGCACCACCTCGACATTGTCGCCATTAGAAGAACACCAGCCATTATTCAGGCAGGTTTTGTAGCGCGCAGCGAGGAGGTCATCAAAGGGATGTACTCGCTCGCGGCCACCCTGGCTGGACAGCTGGGGGACTCATGGATCGCGGCCTGGAAAACTGAAAGCGAGATTGACCAATATGCCCTCGTTGCTGTGTATCAAGGTGGCGTGATCTCTGGCTGCGACATGATCGGCACTGGTGCTGAGGTCCGCCGCCGAGTCGCGCAACAACGCAGTCGTGGGATCAACTTCGACAACGAGTACCTGCCCCCAGAGTTCGATATGGGCGGTCAACCACTGGACGTGGCAGAGCTGCTTCAGCCGTCGCATCTAAAACGCGAGTACCGGCTACGGCCACTCGTCTTTGGGCTATCCAAACCAGAACTTGTACAGCTGGCGGTTCTTGGCGTGCTGATCGCTGCCGGCATCATCGGATGGGCTCAATGGCAGAACCATCAGGACCAGATAGCCAAAGAGGCGGCTTTCCAGGCTGAACAGCAACGCCTGGCAGAGTTGGCCAGACTGCAAAAAGAATCCGGTATGGAACAGACGCCCCAAGCGCTTGAACACCCTTGGGCCAAACGTCCATCTGTTGCAGATTTCCTGGAGGGTTGCAGCAACGTCATTTATCAGTTGCCTCTGTCCATTCAGGGATGGCAGTTCACGAGTGCCGTCTGCGACGGCGCACAGGTTTTGTCCTCCTATAAGCGCTCGGGCAATAGCACGGCCGACAAACTGATACAGGCGACGCAGGGCCACTTTTCTGATCGGCCGGCCTTCTTTGACGAGGGCAACTCGGCCACGTTGAAATTCGACATCTCTCTACCCGCAGCCGGTGATGAGCCTCTAAAAGACGCCATCGTGATGTTGGCGAACCTGTCGTCTTGGCTGCACAGCTTCACTCAAACCCCAGTGCTGAAAGAAGTGCCGGTCGTTGTGCCCATTCAACCAGCGATACCGGGCCAACCTGCGCCACCGCCGCCCCCACCGCCTCAATGGAAGCAATTCGAGCTGAGCTATGCCACTGGCATTACGCCGCTGGACTCATTATCCGGCGCACCCAGTCAGGGCTTACGGCTGCGCGAAATCACAACCAAATATGAGACCGGCCACCTTGTCTGGTCAGTAATAGGTGACCTATATGCGAAATAAAGCGCTGTGCTTTTTGTGCTCCATCCTTGCGTTAGGGGCACCATCGAGCTGGGCAGATGAGAACACCCTATCTGGGGTGAACGTCGGCGAGCTGGCCCAGATTCAAAGCCAGACGATCTTGTTGAATGCCAAAGCCGAGAAGGCCAAGGCCGAAAGATCGATCAAGGGCGAAGACCAAAGTGCGACGACGCAGCCGTCAACTGTGTTTTTTTCTCAAGGAAACCTCACACAGCCGGCTGCAGCCTCGGCGCACAGCAGTGATACACAGTCTGACTTGCCTGTCGTGAAAGCGGTATTCGGCTCAGCAAAACGGCTGCGTGCGACTCTGCTCTACAGCAGCGGATTTGAAGTAGACGCAGATGCCTCATCTCGGGAGTTACCCGGTGGCTATCGCATGGCCATCCTCTCCGTCGAAAACGTGACCCTCGAGCGTGGCGGTAAGCACTACCCCCTCGGCTTTTCCAGTACGCCCCCGGCCAGCTTGAGCAACGTTAACAATTCAGCCCCCAGCATTACCCCATCAGCACCTATGCCGCCTGGGCTGATCCCTGGCCAACGTTGATTGAGAAGTTCGATGACGATCCTGACTGAAAAACCAGATGTCATAGAGCCTGACAGTGATGAGTCTGCTGCAGTCCTACTGACGTCGCACCAAATACTGCTGACGGCCCCTGGTGGACCGTTTGAGCTGAAACCCGAGCTGCGTCAACTATGTGCGTTGACCAGCGATGGGATTTTGTATGTGTCAGCCCAACACCAAACGGATGCCTATGTCATGGCATTCGAGGACCAGCTGGAACACGAAAATCACCACTTTGAGGTCAAGGTCTGCTCGATGAGCACAATCAAGGCACTCTACCGCGCCAATGATGATGCAAATGGTAAAGCACTATCGGCGACTGAGACGAAGCGCCAGGCCCAGGTGGTGCAGCTTTTAGGAGAAGCCCACCGGCGCAATGCCAGCGACGTCCACTTTGTCGTAGGTCACGATATCACTCGAATCTTCTTTCGCATCCACGGGCTCTTGTGGGAGGCAGAACAGCACCAGAGCCAGGTGGGCATGGAGCTCTGCTCGTCCCTCTACAACAGCATGTGCGATGTCGCGAAAGACCACTACCAGCCGCAGGTGAGCCAGGACGCCAGGGTAAAACGCGCCTATGTCGACCAACTCGGTTTGTTCGGTGCCCGAGTCGCCACTCGGCCGCTCGTAGATGGCCCTCTGATGGTTTTGCGTCTGCTGTATGACGACAAAACCAAAATGACGCTTAGTGATCTCGGTTTCCTGACGCAGCAAATTGATGCATTCAGCCGCATCCGCAGCTTGCCTTATGGGGTGAACCTGATCACTGGACCCACCGGTTCCGGCAAATCGAAGTCGCTGCAGGTAAACCTGAACCTCTTGCACGAAGAGTGCGGTGGAACAAAACACATTCTGACGATGGAAGATCCACCTGAATATCCACTTCTCGCCAATCAGTCACCGCTGGGCGCCGGTGAAACCTGGAATGACGGGATCACCAATTCCATGCGACTCGACCCTGACATTCTCATGTATGGGGAGATCCGGGACCTTGCATCAGCACAAGCGGCTTTCCGCGGCGGTATGACTGGTCACCTGGTGCTGACGACACTGCACACCAACAACGCTGTAGCAGCTCTTCAACGACTGATCGACATGGGTGTAGACCGACACCTGGTTACTGATCCTGCACTGATGACAAGCGTGGTCAATCAATCCCTCTTGCCCGTGCTGTGTTCCCACTGCCGCGTCCCCGCACGCGAGCATCTCGGGCAGCTCAACAGTGCGCTGGTGCAGCACTTGCGCGATTTGGAAGCGATTGATGAGACCTACCTCAAAGGACCGGGATGCCCGCATTGCAAAGGCTTGGGCATCACCGGTCGCACGGTGGTTGCGGAAACTTTGCTCACCGACCTTGAATTCATGCGCGTTTTCAATGGGCAGGGTGCAAGTGCGGCACGTCGCCACTGGGTCAAGGAAATGGGCGGTATTACCAAGACCGCACACACGATCATCAAACTGAAACAAGGATTAGTAGACCCCCGCCACGCCGAAATGACGGTGGGGCCGTTGGACTTTGACCGGCAAATCCTGGAGCTCGCTCATGCTGAGTGACGTCAGAGCGATGCTGAATCGTTGGGCAGAGACCTTCTATGCCAAGCAGTTTGGCAAAAACGAAAGAATCCAGTTCTACGAGAGCCTGATGGGCATCCTTGAGGATGGTGTGTCGCTTGAAGACGCACTGCACACGGTGGCCAGAGCATTCAGCGATAACGGGCAGAAGCTCCATCCAGTGTCCCTTGCCTGCAGGGATATCGCGCAATCGGTAAAAGGTGGGAAATCGCTGAGCATTTCCTGCGAAGGCTGGGTTCCCTATGACGAGAACTCTTTGATCGCTTCCGGGGAAGACACCGGCAACCTGGTGCAGGCATTTCGGGACTGCGTGAGGATCATCGAAGTACGTCAGCGGATCAGCAAACTCGTAGCGTCCGCCACCGTTTTCCCCTCCATGGTGTGGAGCGTCATGGCGGCGTTGCTGTATGTGATTGCAGTGTGGATGGTGCCCTCCATGACACGACGCTCCAACCCCGAGGCGTGGACCGGCGTGCCGGCCTTCCTCTATGCCCTATCGAATTTCGTGACCCACTACGGGCTAGTGACGCTGATAGCTGTAATCGTCTTTATCCTCATATCGATCATCACTCTACCCGTGTTTTGCGGCCTTCAGATTACGGCCGCCAGCCCTTCGTGGAAGCTGCAGTTGAACAAGCTGCTCCAGGTCCTGCGAGTCCGAGCAGAGAGGCTCCCGCCTTGGTCAGTCTACAAGGCGCTCCACGGATCGATCTTTCTGCTCAACATGGCTGTGATGCTGCGCTCCGGCATCAACCAACTAGATGCGCTGACCTCTCTTCAACGCAATGCCTCTCCATGGTTGAAAGAGCGCCTGAGCGCCATTCATTACGGAGTGAGCGCCGGCAAAAACTTCGGTACCGCATTGAAGCTTGCGGGTCATCAATTCCCAGACCCCATGGCGATGCATTTTCTGGAAGTGCTCGCCACCCGCAAAGGCTTCGCTGAGTCGATGGAACGGTTTTCCAACCGGTGGCTGGAGCAAACGCTTCAGCGCGTCGAAGCCATCGCCAAATCTCTTATCGGCATGTCCTCCATGGCCATGGGGGTCATGATGATTCTGGTAGTGGTCGGGATCTTCCAGTTGGCCGGCAATGTGACTGCAACGCTTTAAATCAAACCTAAATGAGGTACTGGAAATGCCAACAAACACTCAAAACAACCAACGCGGATTTCTCTCCCTGGACGGGATGTTCTGGTTGATGCTGATCGCGGTGGCACTTGGTTTCATCGTGTTCATGGGCTACAGAACGTTCGGCAGCTCGGACGTCACCATTGAACAGAGCAATCTCGGCACGTTGCTGAGCAATACCAAACGACTGAAAAGCACCACGGGCTACGCCACGGCAGGCACCAACTTGGCGCCTTCTTTGATCAACCTCGAGGCAACTGGCGGCATGAGCATCAACGGTAATGCCCTGTCCAACCGCTGGAACGGCGCAGTGACCGTAATGAGCAACGGCATGACCTTCACCATCACAGAATCCAACCTTCCGAAAAATGCCTGCATCACCCTTGCCTCGAACATGGCCAAGGACAAACAGACAACGACGGCGATCAATGGCGGCACTGCAATTGCCGGCGAAATCACTGCGGTGGCAGCTGCGACCAGCTGCTCCTCGGACGCCAATACCATCGCTTGGACTTCGTACTAAGGAACTCAGTGTGAGCGTGATCTCTGATGCTGAATTCGTCGACCTGTACCTCGGCGATGGATTTGCCGACGCCAAAGGTCTCCCTGGGCAGGCACGAAGGGTTGAAGCGCCCGCCGAATGGCGGGCAGACCTTGAGCGCTTACGGGCGCAGTGCGAGGAAAAGCACAAGGCAACCCAGGATCCAGAGTTCGCCCTAATTGAAGATGGCGTCGTCCTTCGTGTAACCCAGTTGCTGGATTTGAATGGCAAGCCTGTGTTTGTCGTAAGCAAATCCTCAGTCCAGATCCGTCCATTGGACATGCTGGGTCTGCCCGACTATCTGCAGGACGCGCTGATGAGCGACACGGTACGCGGCCTGATATTTATTTGTGGGGAAATGGGCACAGGGAAAACCTCAAGTGCTGCATCACTGGTGAAAGCACGTCTCGAGGCCTGGGGAGGCATTTGTGTGGCTGTAGAGGATCCTCCAGAACCATTTTTGAATGGCAGGCATGGGAGTGGGCGCTGCATTCAAGTTCCGGTCTCTCGCCGGATGGGGGGATACGAGGAAGCTTTGATCCTAGCGCTGCGCACAAGAGCCGATTTCCTGTTCGTGGGAGAAATTCGCGACAGCTCGACAGCAGCACAAGTAATTCAAGCCTCGATCAATGGCCATCTCATTATCAGCACAGGTCATGCCGGCAGCGTTACTCAAGGCATTGAACGTATATCAGCCCTGGCTCAGCCGTTACTCAATAACGCCCGAGAGCTGCTCTCCAAGGGGTTGGTGGCTGTTCTTCACCAGTCCTTATCAAGTGGCAACGAAGGAAGTCGTCGATTAACCCTGCAGAGCCTGCTTTTCACAGGCGATGACGGACCGGGCATCCGAGAGAAAGTCCATGCAGGAAAGATCACGATGCTCGATCACGACATCGCTCACCAATCATCAAGGAGTCTCTGGAATGACCAGTAGGATCAAGCAGCGGGGGTTCTTGAGCTTGGACATGGCGATCGGATTGGCCGTTTTCTCCGTTGTCGTCACTTTGGCGATCGCATGGCAAATCAAGCAGATGGATTCTCAGGACTATCGAATTGCGGCTGATCAACAGAGAACCATTTCAGAGGCATTGGCCAAATATCTGAAGGATAACTACAGCGTGGTGCTGGCCAACGCGGCAGCAACCGTACCGGTGCAAATAACCGTTCCGATGCTCGTCAACACCAACTACCTTCCTGCAGGTTATAGCCCCACTAACGCCTTTGGGCAGACCATTGTCGGCCTCGCCCGGAAACCCAACGCCAATCAACTGGAAGTGATTGTGGTTACTACAGGTGGGCAGACGATTCCTGAAATGGGTATTCGAACCATCGCTGAAAATCTCGGAGGACCTGGTGGGTTCATCTCTTCTGCCAATCCGAACATCGTCCAGGGCGTGCGGGGTGGATGGCAGGTAGCACTAAGTAACTATGCTATAGCTCCTGGCCCAGGACATACAGCTAGCGCACTTTTTCTTATGGATGGAGCGTTGGCTAATGACTATCTATATCGAAACGCAGTGCCCAATCATCCAGAATTCAACACGATGAATACTGATATCACGATGGGCAACCACAATATTAACAACGCAGGAAGTATCACAGCGTCAGGCAACATAACAGCTAACGCCGACATTACAGCTCGAAACGTTATCGCCACAGCCAATGTTAATGCCGCTACTGCAACCATTACCGGTGATACCAGCACAGGTGGTTGGTTCAGAACACGTGGTGACACAGGCTGGTACAGCGAAAAATGGGGAGGCGGGATTTATCAAAATAGCCCCAACTGGGTCCAAGTTTATAACGACAAAAACTTTTCAACCGGAGGTGAACTATGGGGTGGAAAGATAACCTCGACGGGCAAGATAACGGCCTATGATCGCATTCAGACAAATGAATATTTGTCCCTGGGAGGCATAGCTACCGAGGGGCAACAGTGCAGTGACCGAACCCTTCTTGCAAAAAGCGCCGCGGGAATAACGTTGTCCTGCGAACAAGGCTTATGGAAAAGACCAGGTGGGTGGGAATTCCAGCTGATCCAGGGCACCTGCCAGGCGCCTGCCAGAGGAAGTGTGACCTGCTCCCTTGGCGACACTACATGGAAGTCATGCTCTTTAACTGGCGCTTTTGGCATCGGGGATAGTGAGACTGGGTACATCTTCAGAAATGCAAGTGGATGGTTTCTCTCCACATCTCGACTTTCCTGGCCAGGTCTTTTCTATTGGAGCTGCTTCAAATAAAGCATCCATTTATAAAATTTCAAAAACGTTTTATAGTATGTTTATGGGGATTATTGCAGTGCAGACGCTTGAGAATAACGTTGAGTATAGTGCTGGAGAATTACAGACCTGGCTAAGCACCCGAAGCAGGATATGCTCAACTGTGCTATGGCGTCGCGCACTAGAAGAAAAAGAGGCATTCGAGGTCGGCGAGTTCACTTACAAGTTACAACCAACGGCCTCTGGTCGTTATTTAGTAAAAAAGATCGCCACTATGGAATTAATCAATCCACAACGCAAACCAATGAGCATCAAGCGAGCCGCAAAGTGGACTGTCATTGCGCTTGGCCTAGTAGGAATTTGCTTAACATTGATTATCCTCACGAAATAGTTTTGTTATTGACGCGTAGGTGGTAACAACCACCATTTTGTGGATGGAGCTCATATCATGACAATGCAATGGCTCGTTTTGATGATTGTGCTCATTGCCTCCAGCATTTTCATGGAGAACCAACATCAGGACCAACGTACATCCGACTACGCTACCCTCGACTCACTGGGTCGCGGCTTTCTGGTGTACCGATCTGCCGCTACCGAATATGCCCAGGCCAACCCGGGCTTCAGCGGAGTACCGAGCGATTCTGCGCTCAACCTACCTGGGTGGTTTGTGAAACCTGTGGGCGTAGGTTCTTACATCTCATCAGGAACGGCCTATACTTATTTTGATGGGGTTGCACCGTCAGGCTTGCCTTCTGTGCTGGTAGACCTGACAAAGACAACTACCGTTGGTTTAAAGCGTTCAGGAATGCTGATTTCACAGATAACTGGGGCGACCGGTATAGCAATTCCGTCCCCTGTTCCCGAAGGTGCGGTCGTCGCAGTCAATTAGTCTGAGTCGACCGACTTTGAAAGGCGCCGGGTTGCATAAGCTCCGGCCTATCAACATAATGATCACAACAACGTTTCCACCCCGTTGGCTACTGGCGGTCATCAGTAGCGCCCGGTGATGCGGCTTGCCTCATCACCAACCCCAAAGCACGCATAGCTCCGGGAAGGGCGTGCGGACCTGGTTCAGAGCTCTCCCTGTGTCTCCCTGTTCAAGCCAGACACGCAGCCGTCTAACTCGTGAATTGCGAGTTCAAAGGCACATAGGGCTCTGTTGAGGTTCGAAGCACCGTAGTCTAAGGGCCACACTGGTGTTGTGGCCCACACTTTTTAAAGCTCACACAATAGGTAGCCTGATCATCTTGCAAAGGATGATCAGGCTACCTATTGGTAGCTGCTTTTCCTTGCCGGTGGCCCGCCGGCGAAACGCAGGGCTCCCTTTGTGCGCGGATGCGTGCCTTATGCTAGCTGGCCTCAGCCACGATAATCGGCCAGGTGTTGGAAGTAAGACGTTCAGATCACAGCCCAGGGATCAACAACGCCTTCATCCCGCACAGGTGGTATTTTTTTCTGAAAGACGCTACTTACTACATCCGAGAGTGACTGTTGACCCAGCTACTCTCGGTAGCTTCTCCTGTCGACCTGAACCTTCTTTGCCCTCCGCGAAATATCCCTCTCCGCTTGACACATCACCATCCCCCCTTCGATGATATGGACGTGCTTTGCTGACGTCGTCAGCATCATGCCCAGGCAGTCAGGATCTTGAAGACTGCGACACGATGTTCGTGTCAGATCCGCCCAAGACCGCTGAGCTTCTGGTAGCGCGGTCGGTCGACAATCGTCGATGGAAGCACCTTATGCAACTCACCTCGCGGGGAATCACTTCCCCAACGGGGTCAGTGGGTTCTCCGCATTCAACCTGCAGGAGAATCACCATGTCCAAACTTGCTTATGGCTTCGGTTTCGCGCTTGGCACCATCACGCGACAGTTTCTGCGTGCGGTAAAGAAAACCAGCGCTGCGCCCACAGCTATCCATACCAAAGCAGCTCCGTTGCTTCCACCGCCCTGCGTACCTGAGCGTCTCGTACGTGAGATGGATCATGTACCGGCAATAACTCGTAAAGGTGTCGACCTGAACCTTTGGTACGCGGCTAACACTCGAGTGGTCGAAAAGCCAGCTCGGAAACCGCGTAAGAAGCCAGCTGCACGCTCGTTGGTGCCAGCAACTTGCTAAGTCTGCGTCCTTCGCCTCTGTAGGGAGCCTTCCCAAAGGGAAGGTTTCCTCAGAGTTTTCACGGTAGGGGCTTGACAAGCGACAATC
The DNA here is from genome assembly GCF_001728935.1 of Pseudomonas sp. AP42. Taxonomy (NCBI): domain Bacteria; kingdom Pseudomonadati; phylum Pseudomonadota; class Gammaproteobacteria; order Pseudomonadales; family Pseudomonadaceae; genus Pseudomonas; species Pseudomonas sp. AP42. Next base: position 8,832 of record NZ_LYSO01000060.1, on the reverse strand, counting down.
GTATTTCCATGATCTGCACATGTATCGCTGACGTCGTCAGCAACATGCCCAAGTAGTCTGGATCCGCAAGACTACGATGCGGTTTTCTGCATTGATCCACTCCCAAGATCGCCATAGCTTCCGGTAGCGCGATCAGTCGACTTAGTCGATGGAAGCACCTTTCCCACCCATGACGGGCCTACCCCGTCAGGGCAGGCCTCTCACTTTTGGAGGTCTGATGAAAACTGAACTGGCTCTCTACCAGGCGTTGATTTCGATTAACGTCCCGGAACAGAAGGCAAATGCTGTTATTGAAGCTTTGGAGACCGACATGCTTTCACGTTTGGCTACCAAGGCAGATTTAACTGCTCTTGCTGCAGAGTTCAAATCTGAGATTTCACAGCTTGAAGTCAAGCTCACCATTCGCATGGGCGTCATGTTGTCTGCAGCTGTCGGTGTAATGATTGCTGCAATGAAGCTGATGCATTAAACAACCTTAAGCTCCACCCACCCTCGCGGGGAATACTTTCCCCCTAGGGCGAAGTGTTTCTCCGCTTTCTGTTATTTCGAAACTGGAGAATCACCATGAGCACTAATCAATCCAACGAAGCAAAATTCTTCGACCTTCACACCACTGGTATCGGTTATCTCAACCGTATCCGTGAAGTGAAACCTCGCGGCAAAGGTAAGCCATTCATGGCAGTTACCGTTGCGGCTCTGCGCGGCTCGATGGATGATGCCGAGTATTCCTATATCGACTGCAACGTGGTCGGCGCTGAAGCTGAAAAGCTGATTCGTCGCAGCCAAGCAGCCGTTGAAGCCGGAAAGAAGGTCCTTGTGAGCTTCCGCATCGGTGATATCTGGACCGACGCATTTACCTACGAGAAAGGCGATAAAAAAGGTCAACCTGGAGCAAGCCTCAAGGGACGCCTGTTGTTTATCGGCTGGATCAAGGTGGATGGCCAAACCGTCTATGAAGCAAAGCCTCGTGAAGTAGAACCAGTTGTTGAAGACGGCGAAGCGGAACCTGAAGCACAGCTCGCAAGCGAAGAAGCATCCGAGCCAGTAGCAGAGGAACAATCCAAGCCAACGCCCGCTAAACAGCAGCGTACGGCATCTTGATTCACTTTGTTGAAAGGCACCCTTCGGGTGCCTTCATTATTATCAAAGTCCGCAGGGAACACCTCCCTTCCGGGCACGGTGATTCTCGTCCGTTGGAGACTCACCTTTATGAACACGTTATTTACGCAATCTCTCGATATACGCGTTGCTTATGCAAAAGCGGAAATCTATGGCGACGAGATTACCCAATATGAGGCTGAGATCGAGGCTCATATTCTGGGTGCCGACGCGTACCGCGCCGGCCAGCCGATCGTACCCGAGCTGTTCAAAACCGTTCCTGCGCTCAGTCGAGCTTGGGGCGAAGGAGTGAACGCGGCCATTAATGGTGGCGGTTGGTCACGCTTTACTGAAGAAGACCAGCAGCAGCTAATAACACCGGAACCATACATTGTGTCGGATTTTGCATACGGGAAACTTGCATTCGCCGAGTGCGGTATCGAGTACCCCCTCCAAATACTGAAGAGCGCTGCGGGCTATTACATTGGTACCGCTGATGAGTTTGAACCGGTATCAAGGGAGTCCGAAGAATACTACCGCAGCGAATATGCCGCGAAACAAGCTTTTGACCTCAACCTCTGGACACAACGCCACGTGTGCTGGTCCTGACATAACCAAAACATACCTAACCGGGAAACCACTTCCCGGACGGGCCGGGTGGTTTCTCACACCTGGAGATAAACATGCAAAGCACCACTAACCTCGTGTCGTCTGACCTGCTCAAGCTCCCGGTCGTTTTAACACCCCGGGCCTGGCAGGAAGCGGCGCATATTGAAAACCCTCAGGATGCAAGTGTTGTCAGTGAGCGACTGGGCGAAGTTGTCCTGGAGGCCTACCGAGAACTGCACTTGCAACCTGACAGCACACAGATCCATTTCGGCCTCTATCGTTTATTGCCTGCCGGCAATAGCACTGATCGAGTCTGGCTGGACCTAAAACTTGACCGTATAGAATCACCGCCAGGCGTTTTCTATCTGTACATCTCACTCAAGGAAGAAACTCATACTTCTTGCCCGTAATCCTTCGACAATCACAGCACTGCCCAAAGCCCGACACCTGTCGGGCTTTTTTCATTCGTAGCAGTGTGGAGCTGCCCATGATCAACATCCCCGGCCAACTGGCCATCCGTACCATCAGCGGCCGTAATGGCGAATTCAACGTCGGACGGCTTTCGACCTCTATCGGTGAGTTCGTGATCAAAGACGCACTCCTCGATCAGTACGATGAAGGCAAATACCGAGGCGACTTTCTGATAACGGAGATCCGTCCTTCGTATTACTCCACAGCAGGCCGCCTGATCGTTGAGATCCGTGCAAGGCTGGAAAGCATGAGCCTCGACGACGTCGACAATCTGACACCAGAAGACGCCGCCAGGCTCTCGCCAAACGAGCCTGACCCTATGGATGAAGAGTCTTCTTCCAACCTCTCCAAGCCTGTGCAGCGTAATAATCCGCCCGCCCTACCGGCCACCAATAAACAGGTATCAAAAGAGGATGCCCCGTTCGGGATGACCCCGACCGGCGCAACCAACGACCTCGAGGCAGATGCCGAGTTGTTCGGCACAATCTGGCCTCTAAGCTATACAGTCAGGCTGGACACAACTGTTGATCGTCAGCAACTACGCCAACAGTGCAGTCGGCTCTCGGAGCTCGGCTATTTACACAACTTCAAACTGCAGGTATGGAATATCTCCAATACCTAACGATGCCGGCGATACGCCAAGCCAATCGGCACATTCATGAGAGGCTCCCTCCTGGGCGCTCCTCGACTCAACAGGAGCAGCACATGAATCTAATCTTCAATAACCTGACCCAACAAATCCTTGAAAACATCGAAGATCAGCTCGCCAATAACGAGGTATCGACGAATGAGGAGCTTTGGGACTTCTTCGTAGAGGAGCTCGAAATGACGGCAGAACAAGCCGATGGCGCCGTTGCCCTTCGCCCCAAATACCTGGGGCAAATCTTTCTCACTGGGCACAGCCCACTATTTCAAAACGAGACGGTCTAGTTTGGCGCGGGGAGTCAGATCGATCTGGAGGGCATCACCATCAGGCTTTGTGTTAACGACAGAAAAGCCCTCCCAAAAAGGAAGAAAAGTATAATATCGCACATAAGAACGCCGGTTTGTTAGATGTGTTTGCTCGCACGAACATCATCAATCAAATCGGCGTTCTTGTTTCTGTGTTGCCCGGAATTCCTTGAAGGTAAGCGTCCGGTAAACACGCCTTCCTGACGCCAACGCCTTAATAGTTGAGATCGGTAGTAGACCACGCCGCACGCTTGCGACGCTTTAGCTGGCGCTGAGATTGAGCGGATGCTTGAACAACGTGACGTGGCCTAGGCCGCGATACAGGACAGGTTAGGAAATTCGCGGCCTCATCCAGACGCTGAGTTAGGCACGCGTCTGCAGTGCCCTGTTTACGTAAAGAGATGAGTTTAGCGACTAGATCAATTAGGCGAAATTCTAGCAAAGAATCCCGCCTAATCCGGTAGTCAGGCCGTCCTAGCGCGATTTGTGGCAACAATTTGCTCATCTGTAAACTGACTGCCGGGAACCATAAATTTTGCGATAAGTGCGTCTCGGTTTTGAGGTGCCCGTACCTTGTCTGCCGCCTCCAGCGCCATCTTCAGCTCCGGCAATGTTAGCTCGGTGCAGTAGGCTGGTGTTCCTGGTTGCTGACGCCACGAATCTTCAAGGCTACCAGCGGCAAGCGCGATAAAGCCCGTATCCTCAACGAGATCCTGCGCGACGGCCTCTGCATGAGTGTCATCCCCTGCTACATGTAAGCCAATGCGTGTCGAAGATCCAGTTGGTTGCCGATTGTCGGCAAGAGTCGCTGCAAGGACGGCGTTCCAAGCCTTAATGACCGGGCGGCTAAACTGCTCGCTTACCCAAACGTTCACGGGCTTGCCGTCGTCAACTTCTATGATTGCCCCGTCGCGTCCCGGATAGTAATTGGACGTGTCAATGACAACGACTTTCTCGGGGACATTCTTTAACGTCTGTTTGAGATCTGGATATTTTGGGAAGGGTATCGAGAGGATCACAACGCCTACCTCGGACACTGCCTCTTCCTTGGTCACAGCGTGTGCGCCGATTTCACTGACCAGGTTTTGAAGGCTTTCGGGGCCTTTCGAATTTGCCAGCTTAACTTCATGGCCGCACGCGACGAGCTTGCGGGCAAGGGTAGCCCCAATATTGCCGGCGCCGCTAACTCCGATTTTCACTTCAATAACCTCCTCACCCACAACCAATATTCAAGTTGCTACCTGGCTAGGTGTGCGAATGAATCAAGCGTGTCGCAAAGCCGCTGCGATCTGGGGTGAGCACGCATGTCGCTTGACTCAGGTAAATACGACTCTTCAAGAATGAAAGGTTACGCTGTCGGTAATCGGCACACGATGCCAGCGTCTAGCGGCATCCAAATTACCGCCATTCGCCCCTTTTGGGTCGGTAGCGACGACCACTTTCGACAATCGGTGTTAATGGTTAAGCCTCAGTCCGTTCCGCATCTCAACGGTGTCATCGACCTAACCCCTCACATCGAACGGCACTCTCGAGCTCCGTATCGCCGAGCATCATTTCAAAACCCGCGGTTTCTTCCTTACGAGATAGTTCAGTGATTAAGGAATCAGAATTTGCGATGAAAATATTGACCGCGGCCGGCGTTAAAAAACTAGGTAATTATGTTACTCAGCAGCGTTGCGAGGAGTTTGAGGTAATTTCGTGTCTGTGCTTAGCGACACCGCTACGTAGCGTAAATTTTTAGCTAGCCGTATTATTTTTGACGACGGATAACGAGATAGCTACAGCAGAATTACAATTCTGACACAATCCCAGCGGAACCTTCTTTTTTTGAGCCGTGTCAAAGTAGGCTGTTGACTAGCACCGTATCGCCGGCTAGAGGAGACGCAGGTCTGCAAAAAATCGCATACCAACAACATACTTTCATCCTAAACTACAATTAGTTTAAATGAGTTTTATTAGCCGTTCTGAAAGGTAGGATCCATATTTGTGTTTTTGTTTGTAGCGATGAGAATCTAGATTGAAGCCAACCACTACATTAGGCAAGGAGAAGCATGTGGGATCCAATCACGCTCATGGCGGTGCCGCTCTACGTGAAGGACACCAGAAAAAACTACTCATGGCGCTTGCCCTGACTGGTATTTTTATGATTGCGGAGGTTATCGGAGCATGCGTTACCGGCAGCCTAGCCCTGCTGTCTGATGCATCACATATGCTCACAGATACTGCTGCTCTGGCAATTTCACTGATTGCTCTCCAAATAGCCAAGCGGCCAGCGGACCAGAAACGGACTTTTGGATATGCTCGCATAGAGATCCTAGCCTCAACGTTCAATGCCTTATTACTCTTTATGGTCGCTGCCTACATTTTGTACGAGGCGTATCAGCGCTTGCTAGTACCGTCGGAGATTGCTACCGGTGCGATGATGTGGATCGCAATTGGGGGTCTTTTTGTGAACCTGATATCGATGCGTCTGCTCTCCTCTGCCAGCAGTGAAAGTCTGAATCTCAAGGGAGCCTATCTTGAAGTCTGGAGCGACATGCTTGGTTCATTGGGCGTGATCATAGCGGCACTTGTCATCCGATTTACAGGTTGGAGCTGGGTCGATACGATTGTCGCCGTAGCAATCGGTATATGGGTGTTTCCACGTACTTGGCAGTTGTTGCGCGAAAGCTTGGGGGGTACTTATGGAAGGGGTACCCGACAATCTCAATATTGCGGAAATAGAGTCCCTGATACTTGGAGTAGATGGGGTCATGGAGGTCCATGATCTGCATGTTTGGGCTCTAAGTAGTGGCCGCAATATCCTGACGTCGCACGTAGTCGTGCGAGATTCATTAAATCGAGATGTTATTCTCGCATCAGTCATTGACGCGGTGAGTAAATCGTTCGAAATTCATCACTGCACGATTCAAATGGAGCAAGCAGCCTTTCATGATAATGCTCCGAAGCCTTCACACTAGTCGTTTTTTTGATGACGCTAATTGTTGTATTTGCAGGCAGAAGCCCTAAGAAAAATCGACTTAAGATGCGTTCCCCAAGACTATACGCGCTTTTAAATATGCATTACTGCCACCTCTAAATTTAACGACTAATCGAGTTGACCGGCGGCCAATATTAAAGGAGCCTTCAGGCAGATTCGCCTGCTACGCGCACTGAAGGCATCCGCCAGCTTTGGCCTTAAAAACCTTACCATTGACAGATTCTCGATTATTCCAAACAATCAATTTATCATAACTATCAATAATATTGCGCAAAAATTACAAATTTGCAAAGCTTACGCGCATTTAGCCAATTCGCGCTAGGATCAGTTATTATTGAGTTAATGTAATGCGCATGAAAATAAATAATGAAATTAAACACCAAGCACACAGCAGTACTACCAATCAGCGTATAACCACACTGGCGGCCGATTGGACTATTATTTTACTCACATCCTGAGATAAGTTATGCGCGTTCTAGTTGTGGAAGACGAAACCAAAAACGTAGAATACCTTCAGCAGGGCCTTTCTGAAAGCGGGTACATCGTAAATATAGCAAACAATGGTGTTGATGCCGCTCACTTATTCAATACTAATATTTATTCGTTTCTGCTTCTCGATGTGAACCTCCCTGACATCAATGGCTTGGACCTTTTGGAAGTCATTAGAGAAACCAGCCGGGTCCGCGTCATTATGCTGACTGCCTGGGGACGAACCAACGACAAGCTCAAGGGTTTGGACGGTGGCGCAGATGACTACCTCGTCAAGCCCTTCGAGTTTCCCGAGCTGCTTGCTCGCATGCGCTCGCTGCAAAGACGTGGCGACGAGCTTTTTGAGAAAAACGCGCTGAGAATTTCGGATGTAGAGCTCGACTCTGTGCGCCATCGGGTGTTCCGTGGATCTACACGCATAGACCTCAACACCAAGAAATTTGCTCTCCTGCACCTTCTCATTAGTCGAGCTGGCAAAGCACTTACACGCTCTCAGAGCATCTGGCTGATATGGGACATGAACTTTGACTGCGATAATAACGTTATTGACGTCTCTATCCGGCGATTACGCTCGAAGATCGATGATCCATTTGAGACCAAGCTCATACATAAACTTCGAGGCATAGGGTACGTTCTGGAGGAGCGCGCATGAGGCCGTTCAGTCTGGCTGTGAAGCTGGGATTCAAAGTCGGTTTGATGAGCGCAGCGCTGCTCCTCCTTTTCGCCACCTTTGGGTATGTGATGGTGAGCCAAGCTCTCGAGAGAAACTCCCGAATGGACCTCGAAGTGAAAATGGCGGGTATGACTCACAACCTATCCGCTATCACTAGTATCGCTGATGTCAATCCAGACGCGCACCAGCTAGTTGACTTGGTCATGGGGCACAATAATCTGTACGTCAGCATCTTTGAGTCAGGACAAACGCAAACTCCACTGCTCTCAATAGGTTCGAAGGCAGTCAACCTGGAAGTGCACAAGTTCAAGCCAACCGAGCAGGTTAAACAGCACGAGTGGCGTGACTCCACGGGTCGCCCGCTACTTAGCGCTTCGCGAGTAATGAATCTAGGCGATGGAACCGAAGTTAGTGTGTTCATGACCATGGACCAGTCAGCCAACCAAGCCCTGCTCGATGCATTGCTAACCTGGGCGCTGATGGTCTCGCCTCTTATTCTCTTGCTGATCTTGGCCATTGGATGGTGGACTGTGCGCAGAGGACTACTGCCTCTGACCAAGTTCTTGAGGATTGCCTCGAAAATTTCCACCGAGAGCCTTGATCATCGCCTACCAACGAAGGGGATGCCGGCAGAACTGAAGAAGCTCGGCGATGGAATCAATATCATGCTGATGCGTCTAGATGATGGGGTTCAGCAGCTATCGCAGTTCTCGGACGATCTTGCTCACGAACTGCGTGCACCTTTGTCCAATCTCATGGGTAAGGCTCAGGTTGCGCTGACCCGGGAAAGGTCTCTTCCTGAGTACCGAGAAGTCTTGGAGTCGTGCACGGAAGAGTTGGACCGCATGAGTCGAATGGTTTCCGACATGCTATTTCTAGCCCAGGTCAGCCACCCCGCGTCAATGGTAGAATTCGAAAATGTCTGTTTGCTCGACGAAATTCAGCGGGTCTGCGACCTCTTCAGCATTACGGCCGAAGAAGGCGAAATACAACTCCAGCTCACAGGAAATGGCGTGGTGCGTGGCAATCAGATAATGATTCAACGAGCCATCTCGAACCTTGTCTCGAACGCGATTCGCTACTGCCCAAGAGGCCGGACGGTTTACGTGAAAGTTCAACGCGGTGCTAACGGAACTACCTTGAGTGTTGGTAACCCGGGGCGCGGAATCGCCAAGGAACACCAGGTGCATTTGTTCGAGCGGTTCTACCGTGTAGACAAAAGCCGAGCACGAAATGAAGGTGGTACGGGTCTGGGCCTAGCTATAGTACAGTCAATTATGGGATTGCATCAGGGTTCTGCGAGCGTAGAAGTGACTGATCAGAATTTTACCTGGTTTCACCTCAACTTTCCCGACACCCAAATGAAGCAAACGCAAATGGGCGCAGCCTAGGTCCCGTATATGGAGGGGGCCGATTTTAGAAGAGCTCTCTTTTTTACTTGAAAGCTTTAATGCCTGAGGGCTGCCGTATTGTTTTGGTCTTTAGCTCGACGTCTAGAGGGGAAGGCAGCCCTACCCGAAAATATGGCGAGCAGCCACATATAACGCGACCTTATCGGCAC
>NZ_LYSO01000059.1:0-35224 GCF_001728935.1 Pseudomonas sp. AP42 | reverse complement strand
GTACCCGGTCCAACTGTGTTGACTGTTAGGCCGCCTTCGCGAGCAAGCCCGCTCCCACAGTTTGAGCGCGGGGCGTCAGATAGATAGGGGCCGGCTGTGAGGCCGTCATCGCAGGCAAGCCAGCTCCCACATTTGATCTTCGTTGCCTTGAGCATGCGTTCGCTTAACTGGGGGGCATGCCGCCTCTGTCAGAGCTGACGCCCGACAATCGGTTCGCCAATGGCCAGGAAATTCCCCCCCGCCACATGGTGCAACGTGCGCAGTTCATCATGCCCTTCAAAATGCCAGTGGCCCTCGCTGAAGACCCGCTCATCAGCATAAGCCGCGACCACTTCGCCCAGGAACAGGTCATAGGCCTGCTGATTATGCGGCTCGGGCAGCAGGCGGCACTCCAACCAGGCCACACAGCCTTCCAGCATCGGCGCCTCGGTGTGCTCACCGCTGAAACTGTGCAGGCCGTAGGCCGCGAATTTATCGGTTTCAACGCCGCGGGTATTGCCCACCGTCTGCACCAGATCAGCCTGCGCAACACAAGGCACCTGCAACACAAAGGTACCAGCGCCTTCCAGTAGCTCGCGAGTCCAGGTGGCCTTGTCGAGCACCACCGCGACTTTCGGTGGTTCGAAATCCAGCGGCATGGCCCAGGCAGCGGCCATGATATTGCGCTGGCCGTTGTGGGCTGCGCTCACCAACACGGTCGGCCCGTGGTTGAGCAAACGGTAAGCCTTGGACAGTGGGACGGGGCGACGGAACGTAGGGCTCATGGTCGATCAGCTCTGCAAGCGAGAAAAGACCTAAGATACCTCAAGCATAAGCCCCACAGGTCAGCTCGACAGCTGATTGGCAAACTGCCCGACCGCACTCACCACTTTTTGCGCACCGTCTTGAATCTCGACGATCACGGTACCCGCCTCGGCCGCCAGGGCCAGGCCCTGCTCGGCTTGCGCACGCCCGTCGGCCATCAAGGCCACCGCGTCGCGGGCCATGTCCTGGTTCTGGCGCACCACACCGACAATTTCCTCGGTGGCTTTGCTGGTGCGTGACGCCAGTTGCCGCACTTCGTCGGCCACTACCGCAAAGCCACGCCCCTGTTCACCGGCACGCGCCGCTTCGATGGCGGCGTTGAGCGCCAGCAGGTTGGTTTGCTCGGCAATGCCACTGATGGTCTTGACGATACTGCCGATCACTTGGGACTGGGCATTCAACGCCTCGATGCCTTCACCGGCCTGTTGCATGTGCTGGGCCAGGTCGCGCATCACGTCCACGGCCTGGGTGACCACGGTGGTGCCGCGCTGAGCGCTGTCGTCGGTTTGCAAAGAGGTGCTGTAGGCGATATTGGCGGCCTCAGCCACCGCCTGCTCGCGGTTGACCTGCTCGGTAATGACCGTGGCGAACTTGACCACTTTGTACAGCCGCTCATTGGCATCCACCACCGGGTTGTAGGTGGCCTCCAACCACACCAGGCGGCCGTGGCTGTCCACACGTTTGAAACGCGCGGCGACGAACTCACCAGCGTTCAGGCGCTTCCAGAACTGTTGGTATTCGGCACTGTTGTATTCCTGCGGTTCACAGAACATACGGTGATGCTTGCCTTCGATCTGCGCCAGGCTGTAACCCATGGCGCCGAGGAAGCGGTCATTGGCGGTGAGCACATGCCCTTCCAGGTCGAACTCGATCAACGCGGTGGAACGCATCAACGCAGTGATGAGGTTTTCATGTTCACGCGAACTCTCGATGGTGCGGGTAAGGTCGCTGGAGAACATCGAAAACTGCTTGATGCGCCCCTCCGAACTGCGCACCGGCTGCACGATTGAGCGCAACCAGGCTTCCTTGCCATTGCCACGCATCAGGCGCACGGCGCCGGCAAAGTGTTCGCCGCGGGCCAGCGCCTGCTTGAAGCGCAGCTGGAACGGGTCCTGGCGCACATGGGCTGGCACCAGGTCTTCGATCGCGCGCCCGACAATCTCACCGAGTGAATAAGCCAGTTCCTGCAGGAAGTTGGCATTGGCCCACTCCACGCGGCCTTCAGGGTCCAGTGTCAGGCAGAGCATTTCGCTTTCCAGGCTCTCTTTCACCTGGAGCAAGCTCGACAATTCTTCGCGCAGAGCGGTCAGCTCTTGCTTCAGGCGGGTGTTGAACATGGGGCACCGTTAGGCAAGTGAGGTGGGTGTTCTAACCTGCATCGGCGCTGCCGGGGTTTTCTGAAGAGCGCTTGAGCCCTGGGCCCAACTATATTTTCAACCGCCATTGTTACGGCATACGCCCATGACCTGATACTCCAGGGTATTGAGCTTGCCGCTGGAGTCCTCATAGGTCATGCGCGACGGCACGGCGTTGCACGAACGGATCGGCGGCGTCACGTTGACGACCTTGGCAATGTCCAGGTCCATGCCATAGCGGTAGGCCTGGACCTCGGGCACCGGCTTGCCTTTTTTGATGGCGTAAGCGGCCATGGCTTTCTCATTGCGCTCCATCATCAGGGCAAAGGTGCGATCCCCGCCCCCTTCGGCCAGTGCGCCAAATGACAAGACTGCGGTTAACACACCCAAGCCTAATTTATAAAAGTTCATCACAGGTTCCTCGACTGGAAAGTTCAGTGTCGAGAGTAACCAGTGAACCCTGACGCCAGGTTCACCAGAACATTACTTATTTGTTAGATGGCCTTTAGTTTCCAAAATTGTAATGTGCAAGCCATGCAGCTGTTATCCGCCATTTGCAACTATCAACCAGGGCCAGATCAATAAAAACGCCCGCCTCTATAAGAGCCGATAACTGCCATCACCGAGGAGCGCATCATGAGCATTCGTCATTACACCCTTCCCTTTTCACTGATGGCTGCACTGCCCATGGCCGCCATGGCGGTGGAGGACAAGCCCGAGGGTTTTATCGAGGGCAGCCGCATCAACGTGCTGGCGCGCAATTTCTACTTCAACCGCGATGACCGCAAGGGCCAGTCCAGCCCTACTGGCAATGGCTATTCCGAAGCCTGGGCCCAGGGCTTTATTGGCAAATTCGAATCCGGTTTTACCCAGGGCACCGTGGGTTTTGGTCTGGACGCGTTCGCCATGTACGGCCTTACCCTTGACTCGGGCAGCGGCCGCAGCGGCGGCAAAGGCTCGTTCGGCGTGCTGCCGGTGAACAGCGACAACCAGCCGGAAAACAGCTACAGCAAAGTCGGCGGCGCTGCGAAACTGCGCGTGCTGGACACGGTGATCAAGGCCGGCGACGTGTTCCCACTCACCCCGGTCGTGGCCTACGGCGACTCTCGCTTGCTGCCCGAGAGCTTTCGCGGCGTCACCCTGCAAAACACCAGCCTGGAAGGCTTGAGCCTGCAAGGCGGACGCTTGAGCGGCATGAGCCAGCCCAGTGAAAGCGGCATGAACAAAGGCTTTGCCACCTTCTATGCGGGCAAGGTCGACTCGCCCTGGATCGCCTACTTCGGCGGTGACTACCAGCTCAACAGCCACCTGGGCTTTAGCCTCTACAGCAGCCGCCTGAAGGACGCATGGGATCAGTACTACTTGGGCAGCAACGCCAATTACGCGCTGAGCGACGACGTGTCGGTGTTCGGCGACTTCAACTATTACAAGGCCGTGGACGAAGGTCAGAAACGGCTCGGTGAGTTCGACAACAACATCTGGAGCGCCACGCTCGGGGTCAAGGTCGGTGCCCACAGCGTGGCCGTGTCGCACCAGCGTAACAACGGTGACGATGACTTCGACTACCTGCGCCAGTCAGACTCGATCTTCCTCAATAACTCGATCCAGTACAGCGATTTCAACGCCCCCAAGGAGCGCTCATGGATGGTGCGCTACGACCTGGACATGCAGGCGTTCGGCATTCCCGGCCTGTCGTTCATGACCCGCTACGGCAAAGGCACCGGCGCCGACTACAGCAACGCCAATGCCGTGTATATGCGCCGCGATGCAGCGGGCAACCCCTTGACCGATCAACGCCGCTGGGAACGGGACATCGAGGCCAAGTACGTGGTGCAAAGTGGGCGTTTGAAGGACTTGTCCCTGCGCTTGCGCCAAGCCACGGTACGCTCCAGTGCGTTTGAGTCAGACCTGGAAGAAGTTCGTTTTATTGCCGAATATCCATTGGCCGTGCTGTAGCCCTTACATTCGCTCGCGATTAACTAACATCTGTTCACAAATAGTCGGTTATCAAAATTGTAATATTGGCCTCAGCTTCTCGTTAAGTGGAACTTTCTATACTCGCTTCAACTTATTCACCGAGCACATTCATCTCTGAAGCTTTTGTGTAGCTCCTTTGGAAAGAGATGAATTTTTAACGCCCCGCTTGGGGCGTTTTTTTTGCCTGCGGCGCCATGCGGCCGATGGTCGCAGTTGACCCTGAAGCTACTTTAGCCTTCAGACTTTTCCTACTCCGATAACCGCCGCCATAGGGACATGGGCGCCTTCTCTCCCCTAATTCAAGAGGTAACTCCCATGCGTATTCTTGTGGTTGAAGACGAGCAGAAAACCGCCGACTACCTGCAACAGGGCCTGAACGAAAGTGGCTACGTGGTCGACTGCGCCGCCAATGGCATCGACGGCCTGCACCTGGCCGGGCAACACGCCTATGAACTGGTGATTCTGGACGTCAACCTGCCGGGCAAGGATGGCTGGCAAGTGCTGGAAGAATTGCGCCGCAATGGCACCCAGCGCGTGATGATGCTCACCGCCCGTGGCCGGCTGGCTGACAAGATCAAGGGCCTGGACATGGGCGCCGACGACTACTTGGTCAAGCCGTTCGAGTTTCCGGAACTGCTGGCACGGGTGCGCACCCTGATGCGCCGCAGCGAGCACATTCCACAGCCGGAAGTGTTCCGCGTCTCGGACCTGGAACTGGACCCGCGCCGCCACCGCGCTTATCGCGGCGCCCGGCGCATCGACCTGACCACCAAGGAGTTCGCCCTGCTGCAAGTACTGATGCGCCAGACCGGCGAAGTGCTGACCCGCACACAGATTATTTCCCTGGTGTGGGACATGAATTTCGACTGCGACACCAATGTGGTGGAAGTCTCCATCAGCCGCCTGCGCGCCAAGGTGGATGACCAGAGCGAGGTCAAGCTGATCCACACCATTCGTGGCGTGGGGTACGTGCTGGAAGCGCGCCCATGAAGACCGGCAGCCTGTCGATGCGCCTGGGCCTGACGGTCAGCCTGATGGGCGCGGGCCTGGTGCTGCTGCTGGCAACCCTGGCCTACCTGGCCCTCACCCATGAGCTGGAAAAGCTCGCGCGCAAGAACCTGGAAAGCAAGATGGAACAGATCCAGCACAGCCTGGCGCTGGGCCTGGACGCCCATGGTATTCGCGCCCGCCCACACTCACTGATGGACCTGGTGATGGGCCACGACAACTTCCACCTGACCATAGTCGGCACCGCACCCGAGAACAGCGTGCTGCTCAACGTCGGCAGCAAGCCTCAGGAACCACTGCTCACCGACTTCAAGCCACGGGAAACCCTGGGCTACCTCAATTGGGTCGACAGCTACGGCAACCAGATACTCAGTGCCTCCAGCCTGATGCGCCTGGCCAGCGGCGAGCGGGTGCGGGTGCTGCTGTCCCTGGACCGCATGGACGACCAGGCGCTGCTCAGTGCCTACCTGCGCGCCACGCTGATTGCGCTGCCGCTGCTGTTGATACTGATTGGCATGGGCGCCTGGTGGCTGGTGCAACGCGGCCTGGCGCCGTTGAAGCAGTTCAGCCAGGTGGCGGCGAAAGTCACCACCCAAGACCTCACCCATCGCTTATCCGTAGACAACCTGCCCCACGAACTGGGTGAACTGGCCCACGGCATCAACGTGATGCTCGACCGCCTGGATGCCGGGGTGCAGCAACTCTCGCAATTCTCCGATGACCTGGCCCACGAGCTACGTGCGCCCTTGACCAACCTGATGGGCAAGGCCCAGTTGACCCTGTCGCGCCAGCGCCCGCCGCAGGAATACAAGGCGGTGCTGGAATCCAACACCGAAGAGCTCGAACGCCTGGCGCGGATTGTCAGCGACATGCTGTTTCTGGCGCAGGTCAGCCACCCGGCGGCGCGGGCCTCCTTCACCGAGGTGTCCCTGGCGCAGGAAGCCCAGCGCGTGATGGAGTTGTTTGCCCTGAGTGCCGAAGACAAACACGTCACCCTGAGCCTGCGCGGTGATGCCTGGGTGACCGGCGACCGCCTGATGATTCAGCGGGCGATTTCCAATTTGCTCTCCAATGCTATTCGCCACACACCCGAGGCCTCTACCGTGTTGCTGTTGGTGGAGACCTACGAGCAGAGCGTATCGCTGTCGGTGGGCAACCCGGGGCGAGGCATTGAAGCGCACCACCTGCCGCACCTGTTCGAACGGTTCTACCGCGCCGACAGCAGCCGTACCCGTGCCGAGGGCGGTACCGGGTTGGGGTTGGCCATTGTGAAGTCGATCATGCATTTGCATCAGGGCCATGCTCATGTCACCAGCCAGCCTGGGCGTTTTACGCGGTTCAGCCTGGTGTTTCCCCAGACTCTTGAAGCACCGCTGTCCCCTTGTGGGAGCGGGCTTGCCCGCGAAGGCGGTATATCAGTCAGTACAGGTATCGACTGACCCGGCGCATTCGCGAGCAAGCCCGCACACATTGGGGTTGCGGCGTCTTCGAGGTTGTCAGGTGGTCTCTTCATCGCGGCGATGAGCCCATTGGTACAACGCCGGCAGCACCAGCAATGTCAGCAAGGTCGAGGAAATAATCCCGCCAATCACCACCGTTGCCAACGGGCGCTGCACTTCGGCGCCGGTGCCGGTGGCGAGGGCCATGGGGATAAACCCGAGGGACGCCACCAGCGCGGTCATCAGCACCGGACGCAGGCGGGTCAACGCGCCTTCGTGGATCGCCACCGATAACGAGCGACCTTCCTCGCGCAGGTTTCGGATGAAGGCGATCATCACCAGGCCATTGAGCACCGCCACACCTGACAAGGCGATAAAGCCCACCCCCGCTGAAATCGACAACGGGATATCGCGCAGCCACAGCGCCATGATCCCGCCGGTGAGCGCGAAGGGGATGCCGGTAAACACCAGCAGGCCGTCCTTGAGGTTGTTGAACATCATGAACAGCAAGCCGAACACCAGCAGCAACGCCACCGGCACCACGATGCGCAAGCGCTCAGAAGCCTCTTTCAACTGTTCGAACTGGCCGCCCCAAGTGGTCCAGTAACCGGCGGGGACTTTCACCTGGGTGGCGATGGCGGCCTCGGCCTCTTCGACAAACGAGCCGATATCGCGCCCGCGCACGTTGGCGCTGACGATCACCAGGCGTTTGCCGTTCTCGCGGCTGATCTGGTTGGGGCCCAGCACCAGGTCAAGGCTGGCAACCTGGGACAAGGCGATAAAGCCCAACTGCCCCGAGGTACTGCTCGCCAGCGCCGGCACCGGAATCAACAGGCGTGACAAGCCGTCGATATCGGTGCGCAACGTGTCGGACAAGCGCACCACCATGTCAAAACGCCGATCGCCCTCGTACAACGTACCCGCCTGGCGCCCACCGACAGCGACGGCGATGGTGTCCTGCACATCGCCCACATTCAGGCCAAAGCGAGCGGCTTTGTCGCGGTCGATATTGATGGTCAGCACCGGCAGGCCGGAGGTCTGTTCCACCTTCACTTCCGAGGCGCCGTTGAGTTTCTGCAAGGTCTCGGCGATTTCCCCGGCGGTGGTGTTGAGCACCGCCATGTCATCGCCAAACACCTTCACTGCCACGTCGCTGCGCACCCCGGAAATCAGCTCGTTGAAGCGCAACTGGATCGGCTGCGACAGCTCATACACGCTGCCCGGCACAATCGCGCTGGCCCGTTGGATGTCAGCGATGATTGCCTCGCGGGACTTTTTCGGGTCTGGCCACTGGTCCTTGGGTTTGAGCATCACGTAGCTGTCGGAGATATTCGGCGGCATCGGGTCGGAGGCAATTTCCGCCGTACCGGTGCGCGCAAAAACGCGCTCGATTTCCGGCACTTGGGCCAGCAAGGTTTTTTCCAGTTGCTGCTGCATCTGCACCGATTGCGTCAGGCTGGTGCCGGGCACACGCAGCGCCTGTTGGGCAAAGTCGCCTTCGCTGAGGCTGGGGATAAATTCACTGCCCATGCGGCTGGCGACCAACCCCGACACGACGATGGTCAGTGCGGCCAGGCCGAACACCAGGGGCCGACGCACCATCACCCAGTTGAGCACCGGGTCATACACCCGACGCGCACTGCGCATGACGAAGTTTTCTTCTTCCTTGACCTTGCCGGTGACGAACAACGCAATCGCTGCCGGTACGAAGGTCACCGACAGAATCATCGCGCCGAGCAAGGCAATCACCACCGTGAAAGCCATGGGGTGGAACATCTTCCCGGCCACGCCCGTGAGAGCGAAGATCGGCAGGTACACCACCATGATGATCAACTGCCCGAAGATCAGCGCACGTCGCGCCTCCTTGGCCGCGGCGAACACTTCGTGCAGGCGCTCACTGCGGGTCAATAGCCGGCCATGCCGGTGTTGCGCGTGGGCCAGGCGGCGGATGGCGTTCTCGACGATCACCACCGCACCGTCAACGATAATGCCGAAGTCCAGCGCGCCCAGGCTCATCAGGTTGGCGCTGACTTTGTTGGTGAACATGCCGGTGAAGGTGAACAGCATCGCCAGCGGAATTACCATCGCCGTGATCAGCGCTGCACGGATATTACCCAAGAACAGGAACAACACCGCCACCACCAGCAATGCACCTTCGAAGAGGTTTTTCTTCACGGTGGCGATGGCTTTTTCCACCAGGTTGGTGCGGTCGTAAACGGTGACCGCCACCACACCTTCGGGCAGCGAGCGGTTGATCTCCTCCAGCTTTTTCGCCACCGCCTGGGACACGCTGCGGCTGTTCTCACCGATCAACATGAACACCGTGCCCAGCACCACTTCACGGCCATTTTCGGTGGCGGCGCCGGTACGCAGCTCACGACCAATGTCGACCTGGGCCACATTGCGCACGCGGATCGGCGTGCCGTCCGAGGTGGTGATGACAATGTTGGCGATGTCGTCGATAGACGCCACCTGGCCCGGCGCGCGGATCAACAACTGTTCGCCGCTGCGCTCGATGTAACCGGCGCCGACGTTGGCGTTGTTACGCTCCAGCGCCGTGACCAGATCGTTGAGGGTCAGGTTGTAAGCGGCCAGACGCTTGGGGTCTGGCGCAATCTGATATTCCTTGGCGAAGCCGCCAATGGTATTGATCTCGGCCACGCCCGGCACGTTGCGCAGTTGCGGTTTGATGATCCAGTCCTGGATCACCCGCAGGTCGGTGGGGGTGTACGGGGTGCCGTCCTCTTTGCGCGCGCCGTCCTCGGCTTCGACGGTCCACAGGAAAATTTCCCCGAGGCCGGTGGAAATCGGCCCCATCGCGGTTTCGATGCCGTCGGGCAATTGCTCACGGGCCACTTGCAAGCGTTCGTTGACCAGTTGGCGGGCAAAGAACAGGTCGGTGCCGTCCTTGAAAATCACCGTGACCTGGGACAAACCGGAACGCGACAGCGAACGCGTCTGCTGCAGGCCCGGCAGGCCGGCCATGGCCGTCTCGATGGGAAAGGTAATGCGCTGCTCGGTTTCCAGCGGCGAAAAACCGGCCGCCGCCGAGTTGATCTGCACCTGTACGTTGGTGATGTCAGGCACCGCGTCGATGGGCAGTTTCTGATAGCTGGCGATGCCGACACCGGCCATCAACAGCACCGCCAGCAACACGATGATGCGCTGCTCGATGGCGAATTGGATAAGGCGCTCAAACATGGGGAATCACTCGCAGGATCAATGGGCGTGTTCGGCCGAGCCTTTGCCCAGTTCGGACTTGAGGATGAAGCTGCCAGCCGTCGCCACCTGCGCGCCGGCCTCCAGGCCTTTGCGCACTTCGACGTAGCCGTTTTCACTGACGCCCAGTTCAAGATGGCGGGTGATAAAGCCGTCCGCGGTGCGCACAAACACCGAGGGTTTGTCCTCGACGGTCTGGATCGCGGTTTGCGGTACGGTGACCTTGGCCTGGTAGGTATCGGTGGCCACCTGCACGGACACGAACAAGCCCGGGCGCCAGGCGTCGTCGGGGTTGGGCACCGTCACACGCACGGTGGCGGTGCGCGTTTGCTCACCGAGCAAGTTGCCCACATAGGCCACGGTGCCCAGCACTTCGGTGCCCATTTCCGTCGAGCTGACTTTCACCGGTTTGCCCACGCGCACCTTGTTCAAGTCCTTGGGAAACACGCCGAAGGTGACCCACACCTGGGACAGATCCGAGAGGGTGAAGGCATTGCTGGTTTCACTGACCACCTCGCCCACCCCCAGGTGTTTTTCCACCACCACACCGGCGAAGGGCGCACGCAGTTCATAACGATTGCCGCCGGCCAATACCGCGCTACCGCTGAGCGCAGTCATCTTTTGTCGCGCATTGTTCAGGGCGATTTCGGCTTCTTGCAGGGTTTGGCGCGCCAGCAGGTAATCCTGTTCGGCAGAGATTTTGTCCTGCCACAACTGACGCTCGCGCTGGAAGGTGGTGCGCGCCAGTTCGACCCGGCGCTCGCTGGCGGCCAGTTCGCTGCGCTGGTCGGAAATCTGCTGGCTGGCGATCACCGCCAACAGTTCGCCCTTTCTCACCGACTGGCCCAGGTTGACCTTCACCGCCTCCACCACGCCCGCCGCACGGGGCACGATGTGGGAGGTGCGGTCTTCATCAAAACGCACCTCGCCCGGCAGCGTCAGCACGGTGCTGATAGCGCGCGGTTGCGCCTGGGCCAACTGGATGCCGGCGGCTTGAATCTGCTGCTCGGTGAGTTCGAGCTTGCCTTCTTCTTCCTCGGCGTGGGCCAAGCCCGACAGCATCAGGCCCAGGGCGACGGCGAGCGCCATGCCATGTTTTTTGTTCATCAGGAGACTCCAGGAAAAATCAAAAGCGGGCGAGGTCGCCGTAAATGCGTTCGATGCGTACCCAGGCCTCGGTGGCCTGGGCGGTGGCCGCAAGGTATTGGGTACGGGCCGCGAT
Organism: Pseudomonas sp. AP42; assembly: GCF_001728935.1. Classification (NCBI taxonomy): domain Bacteria; kingdom Pseudomonadati; phylum Pseudomonadota; class Gammaproteobacteria; order Pseudomonadales; family Pseudomonadaceae; genus Pseudomonas; species Pseudomonas sp. AP42. Next base: position 24,200 of record NZ_LYSO01000059.1, on the reverse strand, counting down.
CAAGGTGCGCTGGGCGTCGAGCACGTCGAGGAAGTTGAACTTGCCCATCTCGAAGCCACGGGTGGCGCTGTCTACCGCACTTTGTGCGGCGGGCAGGATCTGCTGGTTGAACGCACGCACTTCGGTGTTCGCGGTTTGCCACAGGTCCAGGGCCTGGCGGGTTTCGGTACGCAGGCGCAACTCGGCGGCGTTGCGCAAGTCGCGGGCCTGGTCGGCGCGTCGAGTGGCCGCGAGGATGTTGCCCTGGTTGCGGTTGAACAGCGGAATGGGCATCGACACGCCCACCAGGTTCACCCGTTCGCGTACGCTGGCGTCGTATTGGCTGCCGATGGACACGTCCAGGTCCGGAATGCGCTGGGCTTTTTCCAGGCCCACGCTGGCTTCGTTCTGCACAATGTTGAGTTCGGCCAGACGCAGTTCCGCAGTCTGTTCAAGACGAGCCAGCAATGGCGCCGCGGCGGGTAACGCCGGCACGGAAGTGCTTGGCGTAGCGACGGCCTGGAAGTCGGTGGCGGCGCTGCCGGTGCTGGTGGCCAGGCGACGGTAGGCGTCAGTGAGGCCGATCTGGGCGCGGTTCAATTCCAGGCGGATTTCCGACACCTGCACCTGGGCGCGAGTGGCTTCCACGGGTGACGACTTGCCAGCGGTGACGCGCCCGTTGGCGACCACCAGGCCGCGTTCGGCAAGCGTCATGGAGCGTTGCGCCAGGTCGAGGCGTTCCTGGGCACGCAGGGCGCCGTAGTAGCTGTCGATGACCTCGGCGCGCAACAAGTTGCGACGCTGCTCCAGGGTCAGCGCGGCGGCATCCTGGGCGCGGGTGGCCACTTCGATACGCGCACCGCGCTTGCCGCCCAGTTCCAGGGTCTGGCTGAGCTTGATGCTGGTGGTGCGGCTGTTGCGGCGGGTGTCTTCGGCGTCCCAGGAGGCCACCGGGTTGGGGATCAGGCCGGCCTGTTGGCGACCGCCTTCGGCGATGTCGATTTCCCATTGTGCGACCGCCAGGTCCGGGTTGTTGGCGAAGGCGGTTTGCAAGGCTGCATCGAGGGTGAGGGGTTGTGCCTGGGCGGCGTTTGCGGATATCCACAGTGCCAATGCCGCCGCCCCCAACAGTGTTCTAACAAAAATTGCCATAACGAGAGTTCCACGCCCATGAAGTCGCTGAGGTTTCCCAGCGGGGGCAATGTAGCTTTCGGTACTTATCAGGGCCGTGGGCGAAAGATTACAAATCCGTTAGTCAGGCTCAGGCATGCACCTCGTCATGCTCGTCGTGCGTGAATCCCTCGCCCTCCACTTGGATCGTGGCGTGGGAAATATCGAATTGTTCGTGCAGTAACTCCGTCACTCGGCTGAGGATCTGTTGCTCGCTGCCTTGGGACGCATCCGCGACCAGATGCGTACTCAGCACGTTCTTGCCACTGGTGAGGGCCCAGATGTGCAGGTCGTGCACGTCCTTGACCCCAGGCACGCTGCGAATGCCCTGCTCCACCTGCTCGATATCCACCCCCTCCGGCACACCTTGCAACAGGATGTTCATGCTCGTCTTGAGCAACGTCCAGGTGCGCGGCAGCACCCAAAAACCGATGGCGGCCGCGACCACGGAATCAACCCATCCCCAGCCGGTGAACATGATCACCAGCGCGGCAATGATCACGCCGACGGAGCCCAGCATGTCGCTCCAGACTTCCAGGTAGGCGCCCTTGACGTTGAGGCTCTCGCCGCTGGCGGCGCTAAGCAGACGCATGGAGATCAGGTTGACCACCAGCCCCAGCAGCGCAATCACCAGCATGCCGGTGGACTGGATCTCGGCAGGTGCCTGCAGCCGCTGGTAAGCCTCGTACAAGATGTAGAACGCCACGGCGAACAGCAGCAATGCATTGAAGGCGGCTGCCAGGATCTCGAAGCGCGCGTAACCGAAGGTGCGCTTGCGATCCGCCGGGCGCTTGGCGACCTGGATCGCCACCAGGGAAATCGCCAGGGCCAGGGCGTCGGTCATCATGTGCGCTGCATCGGACAACAGCGCCAGGCTGCCGGTGACAAAGGCACCGATGACTTCGGCGAGCATGAAGCTACCGGTGAGCCCCAAGGCGATCCATAACTTGCGTTCGTGGCCGGCGCGTACTTGGGCGTGGCTGTGTCCTGCGCTCATGAAATGTCCTCGTGGGTTGGGATGGGGCGGATCATAGAGCTATAGGCCAGATCCACGGGCATGGTTTGCAAAATTGTCATCTGAGCGCCAGAGGGTCGTTAGCTTCGGGCGCACCAAAATCGTTCATGCACGCGCAGGGAAAGCTCTATCAGGTATGCTTTTCAGGCTGAAACAAAAAGAAACATATTGGCCAACCTGCTCGATAAGGAGTCTCGTTTTGGAGTTATCGACTGCCGCGTGGATGGTTCACGACACCCGCCTCATGCTCTGCGTGCTGTTGGCGATCGCCAGCATCATTGTGCTGATCAGCGCGACCAAACTGCCGCCGTTCCTGTCGATTCTGATCGGCACCTTTATCGCCGGGGTCGGCGCCGGCCTGCCGCCGGAAGAAGTGGCCAAGGCGTTCAGCAAAGGCGCCGGGGCGATTCTAGGGGAAGCCGGGATCATCATTGCCCTGGGTGCGATGCTCGGCGCGCTGATGGCCGAATCCGGCGCGGCCGACCGTATTGCCACCACGTTGCTCGGGCTGGGCAAAGGCAAGTCATTGCCTTGGGTGATGGCGTTGGTCGCCATGGTGATCGGCCTGCCGCTGTTCTTTGAAGTGGGCCTGGTGATGATGGTGCCGATCATCTTTGTGATGGCCAAGCGTTCGAACCAACCGTTGCTGAAAATCGCCATCCCGGCACTGGCGGGCATGACCACCCTGCATGCCTTGATGCCACCTCACCCTGGGCCGCTGATCGCCGTGGGCGCATTGCACGCCGACCTGGGCCTGACCATGTTGCTGGGCTTTTGCCTGGCGGTGCCGGCCGTGATCCTGGCCGGGCCGCTGTATGGCAACTGGTTGTCCAAGCGCCTGCACGTGGATGAACCGGCCGATATCGGCGCCTTGTTCAGCGCACCGCCCAAGGCCCCGCGCCAGCCGAGCTTCGGTGTGTCATTGCTGATCATTCTGTTGCCGGTAATCCTGATGCTCGGCAGCACCCTGGCTAAAGTCGCGTTGGCGCCGGAAAGCACCCTCGCCCTGGCCTTGAAGTTCCTCGGTGAACCGCTGGTCGCCCTCGGCCTGGCCGTAATCGCCGCGGTCGTCTGCCTGGGTTGGGCGGCGGGCATGCCACGCGCCGACGTCGGCAACACCCTGCGCAAAGCCCTGGCGCCCATCGCCGTACTACTGCTGACTATCGGCGCCGGCGGCGGCCTCAAGCAAACCCTGCTGGACGCCGGCGTCAGCCAGACCATCAGCAAAGTCGCCGAAGGCGCACACATGCCCTATTTGCTGCTGGCCTGGCTGATCGCCGTGGCCCTGCGCCAGGCCACCGGTTCGGCCACCGTGGCCACCACCACGACCGCCGGCATCCTCGCGCCGATGATGGCCGGGTTGGCGGCGACGCAAAGCTCATTGGTCGCTCTGGCCATCGGCGCCGGCTCGGTGTTCTTCTGCCACGTCAACGACGCCGGGTTCTGGATGGTGCGTGAGTACTTTGGCTTGCAGTTGAAACAGACGATTTGGGTGTGGTCGGTGTTGCAGACGATTGTTTCGGTGGTTGGGTTGGTGGGTACCCTGGTGCTTTGGCACTTTTTGACTTGAGTGTCATATCGAGGGGAGACTTTCCTCCCCTCAATTATCAGTGATGCAAGACGAAGCGCGCGTCGAGTTTACCGAGCAATTCAAAAGTATTCATGTAAGGCACGTCAAACAATGAGCACACATTGGGAATGGTGAATTTACGCTTGATATCAGGGTTATAAACTTCGTGCGTGACAACCACGGCGCCTGTAGCCATTGCCTTGGCTATCAACCAAGCATCTGCGCCCTCAAGAAACTCTTCTAAAGCACCGACTTTCATCACCGGTACCTGCTGGGCAATTTTTGAGACAATATTCCCATAGGCCGCTTGAGTCCGTTGATCATTCGAATCTTCAAACAGGCTGGCATTACCTTTCACCCATTGGGTCAACTCGTCATTGCCTTTAGCCAACTCGTCCCTGACTGGGACAATACTGGCAATTTCCAAAGCTTGATGCTGCTGAAGTATCCATGCCCAATAACCTGGGCAAATCGTCATACCGTAATAGCGATTTTTGGCCTCGATCAACGTATTCGAATCCAATAGATGCTTCATGCCGATAGCTTCATCCCGTAAGTCTTCAACTTGGCCGGCTGCACACCCAGCAGTTTCCCAGCATCTCGCAGCAAAATCCGCCCGCTCTGCGCTTCTGCAAGAACAGCCTTGCTCAACCGGGTGCTGTTCCTGATAGCCGCTACGCGGTAGTAATCCCCGCCACTGCCGCCCTTATCTCGATACTCTTGCAGGACCCGACGGTAGTAAGCGCCGTATTGTTCACTACTGATGTGGCCAAGATCACGGGCACGACGGGCTATTACCAATGTGCTGACACGGAAGCGTCCGGCCAAGGGCGCCAGGTTTTCTTCCCAATGAAGAGCCGAATTCCAGTGCGCCCGAAAATCATCCTCTGGCGCAAGAAACTCCCCTGCCACCGCATTACAAAAGGCCTCCTCCTGACGAGCGCCTTGACTGCTGCCATCAGATACGCCCGTGCTACCAATCCAGATATGCGCCAGTTCATGCATCAATGTAAAAAGACGTGCCGTGGGCGCGTCCGCACTATTGATGAAAACTACAGGAGCCATAGGATGACTGACCGCAAATCCCCGAAACTCACTGACATCAAGTTTCCGATGGGTATTGCCTAAGGCAACACCACTGCGCATTACAAGAATTCCGGCCTCTTCCGCGCCGCTGACCAGCGCCCTCACATAGTCTTCATAACTCATTCGGGCAAAAGAACTTGTCACGCCAAGTACGCGCCGAATATCTGCAACCACCTCTTTTATTGGCGAACGGATACTGAAACTTCCTACGAAGGACAGAACAGAACGCTCGTGATCCTGCAGGTATTCCAAATACCAGTCCTGCTTGCGGAGCACATCCCTTACAGTGTCCATCAGGTTCAAACTTGGCTTGTCTGGAAAAACGCCACCCACGGTCCGCAGGTCGGGAAGAGGAAGTTGCTCGGGCGGGGGCGTACTGAGAAAGAGATAGCCAAAAGGCACATGCACAAGTGCAGCCCACTTTTGCGCCTGGTTGAAAGAGGGAAGGCTCTGACCATCCTCCCACTCCTTCAGCTTTTCCAATTTGACCATCAGACCTTTAGCAACCTGCTCTTGAGACAGCCCCGCCCGCTGGCGAGACCAGGGCAGGATTGCAGAGTTGATATAGGCAGTCTGGGACATAGGGTAAATGTGTTCGTCAAGAATGGACGTGACTATAGAAGCGAGCTACCTACCCGTCAATTAATGGCCCCAGGTGCCATTTGTAACAGCGTCTATAGCGTGGCGCTTGCCAAACAGCGCCACACTCGCCACCCCCACCGCCCCCATCACTACGCAATACCCCACGCAGATCCACGGGCTGGTCGGCATCAGCGCGATCAACAACAACGGCGTAGTGCTTGCCCACAGCGCATAGGCGATGTTGTAAGTGAAGGAAATCCCCGACACCCGCACCTGCGCCGGAAACAGCCCGACCATCACCGACGGCACCGCGCCCACCACGCCGCAACTCAGGCCCGCCACGGCATACGCCGCGCCGAGCCACACACCGCCGGCGATCAGGCTGGCGTACAGCAGCGCAATGCCCACCGGCAGCAACAGGCTGTAGACCAATACCGCGCGCCACGCGCCGATGCGGTCCACCAGCAGGCCGGCGAGGACGCAGCCGATATTCAGGAAGACGATGCCCAGGGCACTCAGGGCGAAGGTATGGCTGGGGCTCATGCCAAAGGTTTTCTGCATCATGGTCGGGGTGATGACCACCAGCACCACCACGGCAGACGTCAGCACGCAGGTAAGGATCATCGCCGGCAACAGCACAGCGCGATGGTCGCGCAGCACGGTGCGCAAGGGCATTTCGGCGGCGGCTTGGCGGCGCGCCTGCATTTCCAGGAACACCGGGGTCTCGCTGAGCCAGCGGCGCAGCCATACGCCGATCACACCGAACACACCGCCGAGCAGGAAGGGGAAGCGCCAGGCGTAGTCGAGGATTTCGGCCGGGGTGAAGACTTGCGCGAGCAAGGTGGCGGTCAGCGCCCCCAGCAGGTAACCGAAGGTCAGGCCAGCCTGCAAAAAACCCAAGGCATAGCCACGGTGGTGACGCGGTGCGTGCTCGGCGACGAAGGTCCAGGCGCTGGGCACTTCGCCGCCCACCGCTGCGCCTTGCAGCACGCGCAGCGCCAGCAGGATCAGCGGGGCGAAATAGCCGATTTGCGCGTAGGTCGGCATGATGCCGATCAGCAGGCAGGGCAAGGCCATCATCAGGATGCTCAGGCTGAAGACGCGCTTGCGCCCCAGGTGATCGGCGAAGTGCGCCATCAGGATGCCGCCCAGTGGGCGGGCGAGGTAGCCGGTGACGAAGATGCCAAAGCTTTGCAGCAGGCGCAGCCACTCGGGCATTTCTGGGGGGAAGAACAGTTGGCTGAGGGTCAGCGCAAAGAACACAAAGATAATGAAGTCGTAGATTTCCAGGGCGCCGCCGAGGGCGGCCAGGCCCAGGGTTTTGTAGTCGGAGCGGGAAAAACGCTGCGCCCGTGGGGAAAAGGTGGCAGTCATGTGCAGGCTCGGCAGACAAACAAAATGGCGTGCAGGTTATGAGCTGAGCCCATCGATGGCAATCGCGACGGATATATTTGTTTTACTCATTGATCGTTGAAGATAACTACATTCCCAAATCAATGGCCGTAGAGGAACATGCCGTAAAACTGCCAAACCCCATAATAACTACAAGAGGAAAGACTCGTGGCCGATGCTATCGAAGACAGCCGCTATGCCCGATTTGCCCTGCGTTGCTCCAACTTCGCCGAACGCTGGTTTCCTGACTCCTGGGTGTTTGCCGCCCTCGCCGTGATCATCGTCGCCGTGGCGACCCTGGGCATGGGCGCCGCACCGGCCGAAGCGGCCAAGGCATTTGGCGACGGGTTCTGGAGCCTGATCCCGTTCACCATGCAGATGGCCTTTGTGGTGATCGGCGGTTACGTGGTCGCCAGTTCACCGCCGGCGGTGAAGTTGATCGACCGCCTGGCGCGCATTCCCAAGAATGGCCGTTCGGCCGTGGCCTGGGTGGCGTTGATCTCCATGGTAGCGTCGTTGCTTAACTGGGGCCTGTCCCTGGTGTTCGGCGGTTTGCTGGTGCGGGCATTGGCCCGGCGCACGGATTTGCGCATGGACTACCGCGCCGCTGGCGCTGCTGCGTACCTGGGTCTGGGGGCCGTATGGGCGCTGGGGCTGTCGTCGTCGGCCGCGCAGTTGCAGGCCAACCCGGCCAGCTTGCCGCCGTCGATTCTGTCGATCACCGGCATGATCCCGTTCACCGAAACCATTTTCCTGTGGCAATCCGGCGTGCTGTTGCTGGCGCTGATCGTGGTGTCGCTGATCATCGCCTACGCCACCGCACCTGGCCCCAACAGCGCCCGGGATGCCAAGGCCTGCGGCATTGACCCGGCCTTCAACCTGCCCAAGCCGCAGGCGCCGACGCGCCCCGGTGAATGGCTGGAACACAGCCCGTTGCTGACGATTCTGCTGGCGTTGCTGGCGGCCGGCTGGCTGTTCCATGAGTTCTCGACCAAGCCGGCGATCAGCGCCATCTCGGGGCTCAACACTTATAACTTCCTGTTCATCATGGTGGGCGCGCTGCTGCACTGGCGCCCGCGCAGCTTCCTCGATGCCGTGGCCCGTGCGGTGCCGACCACCACCGGCGTGCTGATCCAGTTCCCGCTGTACGGTTCGATCGCCGCACTGATGACGGTGGTCAAGGGCGGCGACGGCCAGACCTTGGCGCACCATATCTCGACGTTCTTCACCTCCATCGCCTCCCACGACACCTACGCCCTGCTGATGGGTGTGTATTCGGCGGTGCTGGGTTTCTTCATCCCCTCGGGTGGCGGCAAGTGGATCATCGAAGCGCCGTACGTGATGCAAGTGGCCAATGACCTGCAATACCACCTGGGCTGGGCGGTGCAGATCTACAACGCCGCCGAGGCGCTGCCGAACTTGATCAACCCGTTTTATATGTTGCCGTTGCTGGGTGTGCTGGGGCTGAAGGCGCGGGATTTGATCGGGTTTTCGTTTGTGCAGTTGCTGGTGCACACGCCGCTGGTGTTGTTTTTGCTGTGGGCGTTGGGGACGACGTTGAAGTATTTGCCGCCTGTGATGCCCTGAATAAAGGGTGACCGCAACTGTTGGTAGAACAGCTGCGGTCAAGGATTTACAGGAAGGCGGGCCAATAGATCAGGTAAGGCACTCTGTATCGTGTCCCAAACAACATCCAAGTTGATATCGAAGTAACCATGAGCGATTCGGTTGCGCATCGCTCGCATATTGCGCCAAGGAATATGTGAATGGCGTGCCGCGAAGTCCGGATGCTGATCCATGATTTTCGTCGACGCTTCACCAATGATAATCAGGCTCATGACCACAGCTTGTTGTGTTCGCCGGTCCTCCAAAAACTCTTCTTTGTTTAAGCCCTCTACAAAAGTGATCGCGTCAGTGGCAGCTTGCCTTATGTGCTCCAGATAATCCCCTAGCCGACTTTCCGTCATACTGGCCGGGCCTCCGCTAGCACTTTATCGCGGAATTTCAAAGGCAAGTCACCAGGCGTAAGCAGGTCGACATTAACGCCGAGCAAGTCCTCAAGCTCGACCTGCAACCCACCGAGATCAAAGAGCGTTGTGCCCGGCGGCGCGTCTACCAGCAAATCAAGATCACTGCCTTCTTGGTCAGTCCCCATCAGTACCGACCCAAATACTCTGGGATTGGAAATACGGAAACGCCCGACCACTTCTCGTACAGCCGTTCGTTGCAGATCAAGTGCAGTTGAAGGTCTCACGACTCACCTCAGTGATGTGCATTAGAAGGGCAGTTTAGCAGCGCTTGAGCCGTGTAGACACGCCCCGCCCATCACCCGCCTGTCTTTGTTCCGTCACATTCCATTGCTACCGTCCTGCGAAATATCTTGCAACATCTCGCCAAGGACTCCCCCCAATGAGTGACGAGCACAACGACCACCCTGCCCACGACTGCGCCCCCAAAACGCCGGTAGACACCAGCCGTCGGCGCTTCCTCGGCGGTGCGGCGGTGTTGGGCGTGGGGGCGACTTTGAGTGCCTGCGGCAATACCAGCGAAGCACCGAGCCCACCCGTGACCCGGCCGCTCACGCCCCAGGAACTGGACAAAGCGCTGCGCGAGCAGGTGAAGACCGTGGTGGTGATTTACGCCGAGAACCGCAGCTTCAACAACCTGTTCGCAGATTTCCCCGGGGTGGAAAAACCGCTATCGGCGTTAACCGCCAAGGACTTCCAGCAGCGCGACCGCGATGGCAGCGTATTGTCTGCCCTGCCACCGAGTTGGGGCGGCGTGTTGCAGGTCGGCCCGCAAACGGTGGACGGGGTGACTTACCCCAGCGAAGTGCAATTCCAGCAAAACCTGCCCAACGCGCCGTTCGCCCTCAAAGGCCCGCAGGGCGAAGACCTACCATTGAGCCTGGTGACTCGCGACCTGTGGCATGTGTTCTACCAGAACCAGATGCAGATCAACGGCGGCAAGAATGATGGTTTTGTCGCCTGGGGCGATTCCGGTGGACTGGTGATGGGCCATTACGCCCAGAGCCGTTATGCCCTGCGCCTGTGGGACGTGGCCAAGGAGTTTGTGCTGTGCGATAACTTCTTCCAGGGCGCGTTTGGCGGCTCGTTCCTTAACCATCAGTACCTGATCAGCGCCACCGCGCCGTTTTATCCCAATGCCGCGCAGTCGGTGGCCAAGGCGCAGATCGCCACGCTGCAAAGCGATGACCCCAGCGACACGCACCTCAAGCCCTTGAACACCTCCCCGGCCAGCGCCATGACCGGCCCGCCACAATTTGGCCCCAGCGCGCTGACTCCCGATGGTTACGGCGTAAACACCCTGGCCCCACCCTACTGGCCCACCTGGATCCGCGACCCGCAAAACCCGGATTACTCCAAGCCCGACCTGCCCAATGTGCTGGTGCCGCAAACCCACGAGCATATTGGCGACAAGCTGTCGAAAAAGAACATCGACTGGGCCTGGTACGCCGGTGCGTGGCAAGCCACCCTGGAGCAGTTCAAGGACTCCGGCGGCATCCCCAAGATTCCGAATTTCCAGTACCACCACCAGCCGTTCAATTACTTCAAGCAGCAAGGGCCGCAAAACCCGGCAGAGCGTGCCAAGCGCCTGCGCGACGGCGGTTTGGGCGATGAGTCGAGCACCAACCGGTTCTTCGCCGACGCCCAGGCCGGCAAGCTGCCTGCCGTGAGTTTCTACAAACCCCAGGGCAACCTGAACATGCACGCCGGTTATGCCGATGTGGCCTCGGGCGACCGCCATATCGCCCGCGCCTTGAAGGTGCTGCAAGAAAGCCCGCAATGGAAAAACATGGTGGTGGTGGTGACCGTGGATGAAAACGGCGGCTGGTGGGACCACGTGGCGCCGCCCCAGGGTGACCGCTGGGGCCCGGGCTCGCGGGTTCCGGCGCTGGTGGTGTCGCCGTTTGCACGCAAAGGCACGGTGGACCATACGGTGTACGACACGGCATCGATCCTGCGTTTGATCACACGGGTGTTCCAGTTGGAGACCCTGGACGGCCTCAAGCAGCGCGATGACGCGATGATCGCGCGCGGCCAGAAGCCCATGGGCGATCTGAGCAATGCCTTGCAGTTCAGCCTGTAGGGGCTTATCCAATAACGACATGCCAGGCGATTTAACACGCGATTTTCCTGGTCAGCCGCTACTGTGTGCAGGTGGGCTTCCATCCCGCGCAGACGGGCTTCGCTGACAAGGAATCGACTATGTTTAAACCGACCAGGCTGTCCTTCACCCTCGCCGCACTGCTGGCGAGTGCGGTCGTACAGGCCGACATCGAGGTGCCACTGGGCAGCACGCAGCGCGTCACCCAGTTGTTCGCGTACCCCAACAATTGCAATGTGATCTGCTTCCGGCCATGGTCACTGGAGCAGACCGCCGAACACTATTTGAACCAGAGCCTGCAACGTGACGGTTACAGCCGGGCCAAGGTCAGTGTGAAGACCCACGACGGTCAGGTCACGGCGACCTTCAGCGGCGTGCCAGACGGTTACGGCCAGCCGCTGACCACGCTGCTCAATACCGCCGATCTCGCTTACCAAGGTGCCCGCCAGCTCAACAGTGACGGCAAATGGGCCTACAACTGGTACCTGTTCCTGCCGTTGGGCATGGCCCTGGAAAACCGTAAAAGCATCGAGCTGTTGCACTTCCCGCCGGATTACTCGCTGACCCAGGCCCAGGATTACCTGGAATCGGCCACCACCGACCGCTGGGCCACCTTGTTAAGCGAAAACGGCGTACCGGCCACGGAAACGCCGGCGTACCAGACCATCATCGATATCGCGCCCATCGCTGCGCCGTCCAATGCCGGCAAAGACCTGGAAACCGTCTATGGCTACTTCACCGACTACCAGACCCGCATGGTCAAGGAACTGAGCCTGCGCCCTGGCGGCGCGTTGCCGATGGTGGCCTTCGGCGCGCCGGTGCGCAGTTGGATCAAGCAACAATACGGGCAAACCGTGGGTGTGCTGAGCCTGGCGCAGATCAGCCCGGAGCCCGGCAAAACCGTCGCGGTATTGGGCGCCAACCACCCAAGCTACATTTGGTACGCGGCCAGCCCCGACAGTTATGACGGTGACGAACAAAAGGCCGACGACGCCGGCTTGAAAGTGATGGGCCAGGACTTGAGCGCCGCCTGCTGGCAAGCCGGCATGGGCCAGAAACCCGCCAGCGATGCCAATGTATTGCTCAAGGCCTGCCTGAATACGTGGCAGGTCACGCGCAAGGAGCAGACGTGTGAGCTGTTCTACACCTCCGTGCGCCACCTGACGCCCGAGCAGGCCAACGCCAAGTGCGCCACAGCGCCTATCAAGGCACAGTTGAAACAGCTGAGAAATGCCGCCCCCGCCCCCACGGTCACAGCCCCCGCGCTTTAAGGGGAAAAACCGTTTCTACTGTCAACTTTGACAGTAGAAATAGGATCCCACTTCGGCGAATCTAGGGCCGCGCCCATTTGCTGCAAGACTGGCCGTCACACCCGCAGGTCCATGCAGCCCCGCTCAGGAGAGTGATGAAAACTCGAGCCATGGATAAGGCTGAAACGGCTGTGAATGACTGCCTCTATCCCTTCAAGACGCTGCTCGTGGAACAGGGTTACCCCTCGACCGAGCACTTTGAGGTCAAGCAAGAGGCTGAAGGGGTTGCGGCCAGGGTCACGGCGCGCGTGGCCTTTGAGAGTCGCACGCGCATTGCTAAGGTTTCCGGTTATGCCGTGAGCGAACGGCGCCCGTACACGCTGCAACTGTCACCCCGCATCCACTTGTACGATTGTTGGCTCTGCGGCCTGTTACAGCACTCCTGCAACCCGAACGTGTTTCTAGACACGACGTACCTGGAGCTATGGACGGTGCAACCCATCGGCGCCGGCAGCTTGCTGACGCTGGATTACGCCACCACCGAAGACACCCTGGCCCGGCAGTTCGCATGCCATTGCGGCGAGCTGAACTGCCGGGGCTGGATCACCGGCAACAAGGAGCCGCTGAACGCCGAAGGCCAGGCCTTCATGGCCTGGTGGCGCGAGCACAAGCGACCTTAGGCTTCGCCCAACGGGCGCAGGCGGTATTGCGGCGGCAGTTGCTCAAAGCCACTGATGGTGGTGTTCAAACTCTTCCAACGGCCGTCCTTGATGCCATAGATGCAGCCATGGATCGACAGGCTCTGCCCACGGTGCCAGGCATTTTGCACAATGCTGGTGTGGCCGACGTTGGCCACCTGCTGGATCACGTTGAGTTCGCACATGCGGTCCACGCGCTCTTCTTCGGTCGGCAACTGGGCCAGCACATCGCGGTTTTCGTAGTAAAGGTCGCGAATAGTGCGCAGCCAGCCATCGATCAAGCCGAACTGACGGTCCTGCATCGACGCACGCACGCCACCACAGCCGTAGTGGCCAGTGACGAGGATGTGTTTGACCTTGAGCACATCCACCGCGTACTGGATCACCGACAGGCAATTGAGGTCGGTGTGCAGCACCACGTTGGCCACGTTGCGGTGCACGAACAGATCACCAGGCAACATGCCGACGATCTCGTTGGCCGGTACACGCGCATCGGAACAACCGATCCACAAGTATTCCGGGGTTTGCTGGCGGGCGAGCTTGGCGAAGAATTCGGGATCTTCCTGTTTGATCGCATCCGCCCAGCGTTCGTTGTTATCAAGCAGGTCTTGTAGTTCGTTCATCAGGGAAGCCTCAGGAATGATGCGCAGTTTTGTGACTGACAAGCCCTCGTCCGGGTCACGCCAGGCGCTAATTAGCTTGAATTTTTTGGCTGCCATGCCTGTCCACACACTATAAGCCCCACAGTATGAGGATTGGCCATGACTGAATCACGACGTCCCTACGGCGCAACACAGCCCGAACCGATCGATGACAACGAAGACCGCATGGGTGAAATGCGCGAGCTGGATTTTGACGAGCCAGACCAGACCGCAGAAATCGGCGACGAGCTGCCGCGCCGTGAACGCGACCATTTGATGCCCGACGAACGGGTGCGCGAGGCCGGGCTGACCGGGGCTTCGACGGATGATCATGAAGCTACCGATGACGATATGAGCCCGGAAACGCTGATCCGTGAGGATGGCGCGCGGGATGCGCAGGAGCAAGGCGAAGACAATGCCGCCGACTACGACTTGAGCGTCGTGGGAGAAAATGACATTGGTGGCGGGAATGGGTTGGATGAGGCGGAACTGGCTGATCTGGACCCGCTGAACCGCAAGCGCTGATCGATCATCACCCTATGTAGGTGTAGGCGCGAGCTTGCTCGCGAAAAAACCACAGGCGCCGCGTTCATCCAGGAAGCACGCGTTAGCGTTGACGTTTTTCGCGAGCAAGCTCGCTCCTACAGCTCACGGTTGTTCAGTCGACGAGGGTGCAGGCCATCACGACTGCATCTTCGCGGCCACCGACTGCCGGGTAGTAATCCCGGCGACGGCCAATTTCGTTGAAGCCATAGCGCTCATACAACCGAAACGCGCCGGTATTGCTGTCACGCACTTCCAGGAAACATTCCCGGGCATTGGCCGCATAGGCATGGGACATCAAGTGCTCCAGCAGCGCCAGGCCCAGGCCCCGGCCCTGGTTTTCCGGTTTCACGGTAATGTTCAGCAAGTGCGCTTCATCGAGGATGATCTGCACCACCCCATGCCCCACTTGCTGCTCGCCTTCGAACATCAGCCAGATCTGGTACTTGCCCAGCCCGTCGAGGAAAATCCCGCGGGTCCAGGGGTGGCTGAACGCCGCGTATTCGATTTTCAGCACGGCGTCGAGGTCGGCCTCGGTCATCGGGCGAAAGGATAAAGCCTCACTCATCAGTTGTTTTCCAGCGCGCCATCAGCCGGCGCATGGCTTGCCAGACATCAGCCTTACGCTGTGGCTCTTCCATTAATAATTCCAGGCCCGGCAGGGCCCACACCGAACCCAGGCCTTCAACCTGCAGCTCGCGGTACCAGGCCTCGGCGTTGGCTTCACCGGCAAACCGCACGGCGGGCAGGCCGATCAGCCACAGGCACACGCAGGGCTCGTCTTCCAGGCGCGCCGAGACAAACCCCTGGACGAAATCCCGTGCGGCCTCGGGGCCCTGGTCCATGGTGCCGCGCACCAGCAGCGGCCAGCGCACCGGCTCCCCGACGATTTGCGGGCTGTCGGGCAGGCCGGCGGCGCGCAGCATGTCCTTGAGCAACAGGTAGGCCGGGTCGCGGGACTGGAAACGTTCGCCGGTCGGCAGTTCCACCAGCAACAGGCAACGCCCGGCCCGCAGCAATTGCAGGGCAAAGCGTGGCGGCGGCACCACCGGCGCCTTGACCACGGGAGCAGCCTCCTCCATCACCTTGGCAGCCTTGGTCACCGGCGCAGGGCGAGGCACTTCGATCTTGGCCCGCTCGACCGCCGGGCGCGCCTCAGGGGTGGGTTTGACCACCGCCACAGGCGCGGCCGCCTCTTCTCCCGACGACTCGAACGCCTCAAAGGGCTCAAGCGCCTGCAACAACTCGGGCCGCGACGGCGCTGCAAACGGCAGTTCAGTGCGGGGCAGCCAGTTGACCACCTGCATGGCGGTCAAGTAAGCGCGACGTCGGGACTCGATAAGCACAGCTCGGCCACTTGTGGATAAGTAAAGAGCGGGGATTCTACCGCTGTTCAGCCACAATCGCCCACTGCGCACTGACCGGCTGTGGATAAATCCCGCGCGTGATGCAGTACAATCGCGACTTTTAATCGCCAACCAGCCGGCCATTCCCATGATCGAACCCAAGCGCGTCCTGCGCGCCCTCGCCGAACACTGGGCCTTACTTGAGCCTCTGTGCGAACACTTCGACCAAGGCACCCTGAGCCTGGCCGAGCTGCGCGCACAGTTGGCCGCCCAACAACTGGACAGCACGCCCCAGGACATCACCAGCCTGCTGGACGTGTGGATTCGCCTGGATATCCTGGTGCCTGTCGCCAAGAGCCCGAACCGTTTCGAGCTCAACGCGCAGATCCACGACTTCCTCGCCTATCTTCGCAAGGAGCACCGGCTTGGCCTGTGCCTGGAAATCGAAGCCTACCTGCGCCACCTGGAGCGCCTGGCCGGTTATATCCAGGACGCCTTCGACATTCGCGACGGCCACGACCTGGCCCGGCAACTGCGCCTGTTGGATATGCGCGTGCGCGATGTGCTCAAAAAGCTCGCCAACGATGAACAAGCCCTCGCCGCCGTGGCCGACCGCGCCAAGACCAGCGACCGGCAGATCCCGTTGCGCCAGCGTTACGCCGAAGTGTTGGCGACCTGGGACGAATATGTCGAGCCGATGATCCAGCTGGTGAACGCCGACGGCGCCTTCGAGCAAGGCGTGCGCAAGGTGGAAAACGTGCTGCTGCGCATGCTCACCGAGCAACAGCGTCTTGGCCACCTGGTGGATGACGACATGCTGCTGCGCACCCACGCGCGCATCCTCGAAATGCAAACCAGCGCCCAGCTGACCTTGCGCCATGCGCGGGAGTTGCTGCTGCCGCTGCGTGAAGAAGCACGCCGGCATAACGCCGTGACTCGCGGCGCGGCGCTGGCCCTGTCGGCGATTCGCCGCAAAGGCCTGGACGCGGTGCCGCAAGCGGCGATGCCGATGTTCACGCGGCCGCAAAGTACCTTCCTGGGCAGTGCCAGCCAGGTCGAAGCCTATGTGTATGCCCTGGCCAATTTCGAGCCCAAACCGGCGCGTTTCCCCAAGGCGCACAAGTCGCACAAAGGCGAAGCCCAGCGCGCACCGCGTACGGTCAAGGAAATGCTCGAGCGCTGCGAAGACGCGCTGCCGATGCCCGACCTGATGACCTGGCTGCTGGAGCAGGAACCGGACGGCGCCACCGATGAATTGCTGTACTGGTTCTCGCGCCTGTCCCGGGAAAAACGCTTCAAGCGCGAGCGCCTGGAGCGTCGCGATTACCACACCCACGAGCACCAGGTCAGCCTGCGCTCCTTCGCCCTGCTCCCGGCCGGCGTCGATGCCACCGAGAATTCTGCGAGCACGCCTTATGCATCTTGATCTATCCGAACTGTCCCAGCTGGCGCCGATCTTTCGCGAGCTGTTCAAGGGTTACCACGTCAGCCGCCGCGACCCGGAGCTGTACGCGCAGTTGTCGAACTTCCAGGACCAGTACCGCACGCTGTTCAAGGCCCTGGGTTTTGAGCTGGTGTGCGATACCCGCGGCTTCTATTACTTCGTGCCGGACACTGCCGTGGCCGCCGCACAGGTGAACAAGACCGCCCAGCGCCTGGCCTTGTTCACCTTCATCATCGTCGAACACCTGGCCGACCAGGGTCGCGACCCGATTGCCGTGCTCGACGGCGGCAGCCTGGGCCGCGATGAGCTGCCTTCGTTGCTGGAGAAATACCGCGACCTGTTTATCCAGGCCGAGGTACAGACCCAGGAAGAGCTCGAAGAAAAAATCATGCGCCGCATGACCCAACTGGGTTTTGCCAGCGAAGACAACGGTATCTACCGCTTCCTGCCGCCGATGCACCGCTTCCTGGATGTGTGCCTGTCGGTGCAGCAAGACCGCGACCTTGCCGCCAGCGTGCACAGCGTATTGCCGCTGCCGGTGCCGGTGATCATCGACGAAGACAGCGATGAAAAACTGCTGAAGACCGACGACCCGCTGGATCTGAGCGCCTTCACCGAAGAAAGCGAAGAAGATGCCCTGGCCCGCGCCATTGCCGAAGAACAGGAGAC
The DNA here is from genome assembly GCF_001728935.1 of Pseudomonas sp. AP42. Classification (NCBI taxonomy): domain Bacteria; kingdom Pseudomonadati; phylum Pseudomonadota; class Gammaproteobacteria; order Pseudomonadales; family Pseudomonadaceae; genus Pseudomonas; species Pseudomonas sp. AP42. Next base: position 6,687 of record NZ_LYSO01000059.1, on the reverse strand, counting down.
CGACGCATGAGTAAGGAACGCTACGGCATCCGCCGCTTCGCCCTATTGAACACCGCCGGTTACAGCCTGGGTTTGTTCCCACTGGAAGAACCGCTGTCGGTGTACGGCGCCAACAACCTGGGTAAATCCGCCTCGATCAACGCCTTGCAGTTCCCGATCCTGGCACGCATGTCGGACATGAGCTTCGGCAAGTACACCCTGGAACAATCGCGGCGCTTCTACTTTGCCACCGACACCAGCTACATCCTGGTAGAAGTCTCCCTGCCCCACGGCCCCCACGTCATCGGCGTGGTCGGTCGCGGCCCGGGCGGTGGCTTTGGTCACCAGTTCTTTGCCTATGCGGGCAAGCTGGACCTGGCCCACTACCAGAAAAACGACACCTGCCTGCGCCAGAAAGAGCTGTTCACCAACCTTGAGCGCGAGGGCCTGAAAGCCTATGAACTCAAGCCCGATGAGCTGCGGCGCTTGCTGGTGGGCGGGCATACGTCTATCCCGCTGGACCTGACCCTGATTCCGCTGCGCTCCACCAGCGAGCAGAGCCTGAAGACGTTCCGCGCGCTGTTTATCAACCTGCTGCACATGCGCGAAATCACCGCGGCCAAGCTCAAGCAACTGTTCCTTGATGCCTTCGAACACAGCCTGCGTTCGGGCAGTGTCGATTACATCGCGGCCTGTGAAGAAGCCTTCCGCGATGTGCGACGCATGGAGCAGGACTACAACTCGCTGGTGGCTGCCGGCCCCTTGGTTGAAGCCCTTGCCAATGGCGTGAAACAGCGCGACGCCCTGCGCGGCAAACTGCATCGCCTGTCGCCGCTGCTGGATTCGTTGCTGGGCACCTGGTCGGACTACGCCAGTGCGCGCAAGGAAGAGCTGACCATCCAGGCCGAACACTACCGCAACGAGCAGGACGCGCTGCAGAACGACCAGCGCGGCGGCACCCAGGAGCTGATGCGCCTGGAGCGGGAAATCAGCGGGATCCAGCGTTGGTTGGGCGAGTTGTCGGTGCTCAAGCACCGCTTTGCCCTGGTGGATGACGTCAAGATGCTGGAGCAACAACTGCTCGCCGCCAAGGACGCTCACGATGAACTGGCGGGCGCCTTGGCGCAGTCGCGACAGTTCAGCGCCGAAGACTTGGAAGAGCGCCTGCGCGACCTGGAAAAGCGCTTGAAGTCGGTCAAGCAGCAGCTCGATCACGCGGACAACAACAGCTACGCCAAGCTGCGCGAAGAGTTCTCGCAGCAGGACGTCGAGCGCCTGATGCGCCTGTTCAACAGCTCGTTGTTCAGCCTGCCGCTGGGCGAACATGGCATCACGCTGGACGAGGACGGCCAGTGGGTCAAATCCCTGGAGCAGATCCTCGATGGCTTCAAGGGCGAGCGCTTTGAAGTGCCGGGGCTGTCCATCGACATCTCGCACATCGAGCCGCCGGCACTCCAAGCCCTGGCAGACCGTGCCGCGTTGCGTGACCAGAAAGAGCGCCTGGAAAAAGAGCTCAAGCAGCTGAAAACCCAGCAGGCCGTGGCCTCTGACCGCGCCGCAAGCAAGACCCAGACCGAAGCGCTGTACCAGCAGGTGCTGGATGCCCAGAAGGCCTTGGAAGACTTCCGCCGCACCCAGACCCTGAGCGCCGAAGAAGGCGAGAAACTGGAAAACCTGGCGCAGATGGAAGCGGCCCAGGACGAGTTGAAGCGTTCCAGCGATGCCTTTACCGAGCGCGTCCAGCAACTGTCGGCCAAGCTGCAATTGGTCGGTCGCCAGATCGGCGACATGGAAGCCAAACAGCGCACGCTGGATGACGCGTTGCGCCGTCGTCAGCTGTTGCCGGCGGACCTGCCGTTCGGTACGCCGTTCATGGACCCGGTCGACGATTCCATGGACAACCTGTTGCCGCTGCTCAACGACTATCAGGACAGCTGGCAGGGCTTGCTGCGCGCCGATGGCCAGATCGAAGCGCTGTACGCCCAGGTACGTCTCAAGGGCGTGGCCAAGTTCGACAGTGAGGATGATGTCGAGCGTCGCCTGCAACTGCTGATCAACGCCTACGCGCACCGTACCGATGAGGCGTTGACGCTTGGCAAGGCACGTCGTGCAGCGGTCACCGACATCGCCCGTACCCTGCGCAATATCCGCAGCGACTACGACAGCCTGGAACACCAGCTGGCGCTGTTCAACCGCGAGATCAACAAGCGCCAGGTCTCCAACCTGCAAAGCTTTCGCATTGTGCTGGCACCGAACAAGGAAGCGCTCAAACATATCGACCAGATCATTCACAGTGCCGGTCAGTATGAAGAAGGCGAGACCCTCTCGGTGTTCGACCTCAGCCAGAGTGCCGAACAGGACAACAAGAACGAAGAAGCCAAGGAATACCTGGCTCGCCTGGTAGCCGCCAACCATAACCAGTTGGGCCTCAAGGACTTGTTCGAGTTGGCGTTCGAAATCACCAAGGTTCACGGCCAGCCGGTGATCCATACCGACATCGACGGCGCTGCGTCCAACGGCACCACCATGACCATCAAGGCGCTGACCAACATGTACCTGTTGCTGCACCTGATGGACCGCGACCAGGCCGGTCGCGTGCGCTTGCCGTACTACCTGGATGAAGCGGCAGACATCGATGAGAAGAACCAGGCGGCGCTGTTGGAAACCAGCCTGCAACTGGGCTTTGTGCCGATCCTGGCCAGCGTGAAGCCGCAGGTGTCCGCCCAGGTGGCGATCGACCTGGAAGGCGGCAGCGGGCCGAACGGGATCTACATTGATGAGGCGGACTGGAAGTACATCCGTCGTCATGATGTGGTGAAGGCGACGATGAATGTGCAGGCGGACGAGCCGGAGCTGGATGAAGTCTGACGGGTTGTACTGAAAGTAAAAAGGCCGCGATCTTTTGGATCGCGGCCTTTTTTTCGGCTTGGGTTTTGTGGTGTTTTTGTGGGCCTCATCGCGGGCAAGCCCGCTCCCACAGTTGACCGAGCTTCCCTGTGGGAGCGGGCTTGCTCGCGAAGGCCGCGCCTCGGTCTACTTGCCTAGTGGAATCTTAGGCGCCCAGGTCAGCCATTCATCCTCAAACTTGTCGAACAACGGGAACGTCTGCTGCGGCCGTGCCGGGTTACCCATGCGCTCGCCGTCCGGCGTGGCAAAGGCGATCCCGCCGGCCACCAATGTCTCCAACGACTCGGTACGCACGGTCGCGCCCTTGAACAAACCGAAGTCGAGGCCAAAGCCGCTGGTGTTCCAGAAACGGCTACCACTGCGCACCAGCGGCGCGTACTTGGGCTCGATCAGGATGTGCACCAGCACGCGGTCAGCGGTCTGGCCGAGCTCATAGCCGGTGACTTTGCCGACCGTCACTTCACGGTAGGTGACCGGTACCCCTTCCTTCAGCGAACCACGGCGGGCGGCGCTGAGTGTGAGGCTCAGGCCAGCTTCCTGATGCACCGCTTCGGGCGGCTGGGCCAGGGCGACAAAACTCTTTTGCGGGCCGGCGTTTTTTGCGGCCGGTTGCACTTCGATGTATTGGCCGGTGACCAGAGTCTCCAGATTAGCCGTCTTCATCAGCCCCAGTTCCGGCTTGACCACCCAGAACTGACTGCCCGAACGCGCAATGCGGTCCGCAACCTGGGTGATACGCGCCTTGAGCAGCACCGACTGCATGTCGGCACTGAGGTCGACACTCTCGATCTTGCCCACATCCAGCCCCTTGAAGCGCACTGGTGTGCCGGCGCTCAGGCCGTCGGCGCGCTCGACTTTGATGGTCACCAGCGTGCCGTGCTGGTTAGCGGCATCACGGTCGGCATACAGGCGGAAGCGCGGGATGCGATGTTTCAATGGCACGTTCGGTTCCGGCGTTTCGAAGGCGATACCGCCCGCCATCAGGCTGGCCAGGGATTCGCTTTTGACTTGGATACCCCCGGTGAGGCCGCCCGTGAGGGTGACGCCGCTGGCATTCCAGAAGCGCGTCGAGCCGTTGACCAGGCTTTCGTATTCCTTCTCGATATGAACGCCGATCACCAGTTGTTTTTTCTTGCGTGAAAACTGGTAGCTCTGCACCGAACCGACTTTGACCTGCTTGTACAGAATCGGGCTGCCGACATCCAGCGAGCCCAGGCTGTCGGTGAGCAACACCATGTGCAGGCCCGGGGAACGCAGGTCCAACGGCGGCGCCTTGGCACGGGCTACATATTCGCGTTGTGGCGGGGTGCCTTTATCGCCTGGGCGAATCGCGATGTAGTTACCCTTGACCAAGGCCTCCAGGCCGGTGATGCCTGCCAGGGAGATGGACGGTTTGACCACCCAGAACTGCGTGTCCTCGACCAGGTAGTCCTCGGCCAATGGGTCGAGGGTCAGCTCGGCGCTGGCGCTGGACAGGTCCGGGTCGATCTTCAGGGTTTTCAGGCTGCCGACCTGGATGCCTTTGTACATCACCGGCGTACGCCCGGCCTGCAGGCCTTCAAAGTCGGTGAGTTTGACCTTGACCTTGATGCCCGCTGCGGCGGCATCGAAATCTTCGTATAGGCGGAAAGGCAGGCTCGGGTCGGTGGGTGGGCTGTCTTTGCGATTCTCTGGCGTGGCGAAGGCGATACCACCGGCGACAATGCTGGAGAGGGATTCGCTGCGCACTTTCAAACCGGAAAGGTTGGCGTCGATACTGATGCCGCTGGCGTTCCAGAAACGTGTGTGTTTGCGCACCAGGTTGGCGTAGGTCGGTTCGATATAGACCTTGATCTCTACCGTGCTCTGGTCCTCGGACAGCAGATAGCTTTTGACCTGGCCGACCTGAATCTGCTTGTAGAACACCGGACTGCCACGGTTCAGCGAGCCCAGGCGGTCGGCCTTGAGGGTCAGGTGCAAGCCGGGCTTGGCGTCGGATAACGGCGGCTCTTCGGAGAGCGCCTTGAACTTGCGCGTGGGCTCGCCATCACCGGGGCTGGCGGCGATGTAGTTACCTGAAACCAGGGTTTCCAGGCCGGTGATACCGGCAAGGCTGACGCTGGGCTTGACCAACCAGAAGCGAGTGTTGGTCTTGAGGTACTGCTCAACGTCCTTGTTCATCTCGATGGTGGCGATCACCCCGCGATTGCTGCCCTCGTCATCCAGAGCCAGGGTTTTGACCTTGCCCACGGTCATGCCTTTATAGACCACTTCAGTCTTGTTGACCTGGATACCCTCGCCGCTCTCAAAGCGAACTTGAATCTCGATACCTTGCTGGGAATAGGCACGCCACCCCAGCCAGCCACCAATGATCAGGGCAATCAAGGGCAACACCCAAATGGCCGACCAGTTAGAAGCTGGGCGGGTTTTAGCTTTAGGCAAATCACTCATGGTCGTCGTCCGACTCCGTGTTATCCCAAATCAGTCGGGGATCGAAAGTTACTGCGGCAAGCATCGTCAAGATCACCACACTGGCGAACGCCGCAGCGCCGAGGTTGGCCTCGACACTGGCGAGTCGCCCAAAGTTAACGACCGCCACCAGGATGGCGATCACGAAGATATCCAGCATGGACCAACGCCCAATGAACTCGATAAAGCGATACATCACAATGCGTTGTTGCGCGGACAGCGGTTGGTGACGCTGCACCGAGAACAGCAGTAGGCCAATGCCGACCAACTTGAAGGTCGGTACCAGGATACTGGCGATGAACACCACGGCGGCGATCGGGAACATCCCGTGCTGCACCAACTGGATGACACCCGACATGATGGTGCTGGGGTCGCCTTGGCCGAGGGAGTTGACCGTCATGATGGGTAACAGGTTAGCGGGGATGTACAGGATCGCCGCAGTGATCAACAGCGCCCAGGTGCGTGTGAGGCTATTGGGGCGACGGGCATGGATCAACGCGCCGCAACGGGTGCAGAGCTGCTCATCGGTATCCGCTTCCTGCTTGTTCAACTCATGGCATTCGGTACAAATCAGAATGCCTGCATCAATCGCCCGCATGGTCATCCTCTCCTGACAGCGCTTGCCAGATCTGATGGGGCGACATCACCACCTCAAGCAGAACTTGGACCATTAATAAACTGACGAAGCAGACCAGACCCAGGCCAAGGGTGATGGAGGCCATGTCGGCGAGCTTTACGATCGCCACCAGCACACCCATCAAGTAGACCTCCAACATCCCCCAATCCTTCATGTGGTGGTAGATGCGGTATAGCAGCAGCCCGTAGTTGCGACCGATGTTCCAACGAATACTGAGCAGCACGGCCAATTGGCAGAGCAACTTGAGCAAGGGGATGCCCATGCTGCATAGGAACACCACGGCGGCGACGCCTTGCATACCCGTATCAAACAGGCCAACGACGCCGCTCCACACGGTGTCCTCCGAGGACTGCCCGAGTAGATTGAGCTGCATGATGGGCAAAAAGTTCGCGGGAATGTACAGCAGCAGGGCCGCCAGTACCAAGGCGAGGCTGCGCTCGACCACATTGTGCCGGTGAGCGTATAGCTCGTAGCCACAACGCGGGCATTGGGCTTTTTCGCCGAGGGCGAGGGTTGGTTTGCGCATCAGCAAGTCGCACTCATGGCATGCCACCAAGTCGTCCAGCGGTAAATCCGACACCTCGAGGGCATCAACCGGATCGGGCATAGATAGGGCTCTGACTCTAAAAATGGTGAGGTGGCTATTCTAGTGGTGTCGTTCAGAAATAACTGTGCAAATTTGTCGGGGCAGTCAGGTCGGGGTTGGGGGGAACAAA
>NZ_LYSO01000058.1:0-35587 GCF_001728935.1 Pseudomonas sp. AP42 | reverse complement strand
GGTTACCGTTTGCTGTTGCAACCCACAGAGTTGTGTAGATACCTATGGCAATCGCAGGCAAGCCAGCTCCCACATTTGGTTTGGCGCCAGGCAATCGAGCAGATACGCGCCGCCCATTGCGCCAGCTCAGCATCATCGCGCTACGCGCCACACCGGGAAGCGCCCGGTCGATCAGCAAAGCGGTTCTTGGCGGTAACCATTACCTCAGCTGGCACCTGATCCATCTAAGCATCGACGCCCAGCCAGAAATTTCCGACAGCGTTTTAGGGTTGCCCCTCGGAAGATGCCTGCCTAATCTTCGGCGGTCGCTGCAAATTCAGCGACCGGGTTTCGCAGCTCGGTTAAACTCTAGACGCACAGCGTCCACCTCAAGATAGCGGGCGCTTTTTTATGCCTGATGTTATGGCGGCTGTGCGCGGGATACCTTCGGGTATGCCGGGTGCCTAGAGTCCCGGTCTGCGAACCTGCGTACAGCTGCCACCCCAATATCGTTTCGCAGCGAGGGGTGGTGACTCCAATACTCTAGGAGCTTCGCTATGATTAAAGACAGTCCTAATCCACCTTCAGATTCAATCACGCGTCACCCTGCTGCTCATCGAGCAATCAACCACTATCTGAATCCGTCTGAGAAACCAGAGCCGTCTGCTGAGGGCCATGGCTTGTTTACCGTGCGCGAAGGACTAGACGTCGAGACGCTGCTGGTCAACGCATCGGAGGATCTAGCGTCGGTTCATGCACTGGCAAGCCACTTGGCTTTTGAGATCGACGGCAATCCTCGCAGCGTGGCTCTGGGGATTTGTCGGATGCTGGAGGGGATCCAGTTAATGGTGGATAAAACACTAAGCCTCAAAGACCATCCAACTCACACATAAATCTGAAACGGAAGAGTTCGCAAAGTGGGCACGGTAAAAAATGTGGGAGCTGGCTTGCCTGCGATTGCAGCGGGTCAGCCAACATTTTCGGTAACTGACACTACGTCATCGCAGGCAAGCCAGCTCCCACAGTGGATCGAGTGAAACGTTAAACAGTGTGCAAAAAAACGCCCCGAACCAGTCGGGGCGTTTTTTATTCAGCGTGCAGCTATCAACGGTCAGTCAGCCAACCGCCACGTCGTCCCACCCTTGCCGTCTTCCAACACCACACCCATCGCGGTCAGTTGGTCGCGGATACGGTCGGATTCCGCCCAGTCTTTATTGGTGCGAGCCGCCAGACGTGCCTGGATCAGTGCATCTACCTCAGCGGCATCCACACGCCCTTCAGCGCCCGCTTGCAGGAAGTCATCGGCCTCCATCTGCAACACGCCCAGCACGCTGGCCAGTTCTTTCAGGCGTGCCGCCAGGCCCGCCGCTGCGTCGATATCGGTCTCGCGCAGGCGGTTGATCTCGCGCACCATCTCAAACAGCACGGCGCAGGCTTCCGGGGTGCCGAAGTCGTCGTTCATCACTTCGGTGAAGCGTGCCACGAAGGCTTCGCCGCCAGCCGGTGCAACCGCGGGCAGGCCTTTCAACGCGTGGTAGAAACGCTCCAGGGCGCCTTTGGCGTCCTTGAGGTTGTCTTCGGAGTAGTTGATGGCGCTGCGGTAATGGCTGGACACCAGCAGGTAGCGCACCACTTCCGGGTGGTACTTTTCCAGCACGTCGCGGATGGTGAAGAAGTTGTTCAAGGACTTGGACATCTTCTCGCCATTGATGCGGATCATGCCGCAGTGCATCCAGGCATTGGCGTAGGTCTTGCCAGTGGCAGCTTCGCTCTGGGCGATTTCGTTTTCGTGGTGCGGGAACTCCAGGTCGCTGCCGCCGCCATGAATGTCGAAGGTCTCGCCCAGGCAGCAGGTGGACATCACCGAGCATTCGATGTGCCAGCCCGGACGCCCGGCGCCCCAGGGCGACTCCCAGCTCGGCTCGCCCGGCTTGGTGGCTTTCCACAGCACGAAGTCGAGCGGGTCCTGCTTGGCTTCGTCGACTTCGATACGTGCGCCGATGCGCAGGTCTTCGATCTTCTTGCGCGACAGCTTGCCGTAACCCATGAACTTGGCGACGCGGTAGTACACGTCGCCGTTGCCCGGGGCGTAGGCGTAGCCCTTGTCGATCAAGGTCTGGATCATCGCGTGCATGCCAGGAATGTGGTCCGTGGCACGCGGTTCCATGTCCGGCTTGAGGATGTTGAGGCGCGCCTCGTCCTCGTGCATGGCGGCGATCATGCGCTCGGTCAGCGCATCAAACGACTCACCGTTTTCGTTGGCACGGTTGATGATCTTGTCGTCGATGTCGGTGATGTTGCGCACGTACGTCAAGTCATAGCCGCTGAAACGCAACCAGCGGGTCACCAGGTCGAAGGCAACCATGCTGCGGCCGTGGCCGATGTGGCAGTAGTCGTACACGGTCATGCCGCACACGTACATGCGCACCTTGTTGCCATCCAGCGGCTTGAAGACTTCTTTGGTCTTGCTGAGCGTGTTGTAGATCGTTAGCACGATGTTTCCCTTAAATCACTGGCCCCACGAATCTCGCAAGGTCACGGTACGGTTGAATACCGGAGCACCAGGTTTCGAGTCCTTGATATCTGCGCAGAAGTAACCTTCGCGCTCGAACTGGAAACGGTCTTCCGGCTGTGCGTCGCCAAGCGATGGCTCGGCACGACAACCTGTGAGCACTTGCAGGGAATCAGGGTTGATGTTGTCGAGGAAACTGGCGCTGTCTTCGGCCTTTTCAGGGTTTGGCGAGCGGAACAGACGATCGTACAGGCGCACTTCGCACTCGATGCTGGCAGCGGCCGGCACCCAGTGGACCACGCCCTTGACCTTGCGGCCTTCAGGGTTCTTGCCCAGGGTGTCCGGGTCGTACGAGCAACGCAGCTCGACGATGTTGCCATCGGCGTCCTTGATCGCTTCGTCCGCACGGATCACGTAGCTACCGCGCAGGCGCACTTCGCCGTTCGGCTCCAGGCGCTTGTAGCCTTTTGGCGGCTCTTCCATGAAGTCGTCACGGTCGATGTAGATTTCGCGGGCGAACGGCAACTTGCGCACGCCCAGCTCTTCTTTCTGCGGGTGACGCGGCAGTTCGAGGTTCTCGACCTGGCCTTCCGGATAGTTGGTGATCACGACCTTCAACGGACGCAGCACGCACATGGCGCGCGGGGCGTTGGCATCCAGGTCCTGGCGGATGCTGAATTCCAGCATGCCGAAATCGACCACACCGTCGGAACGGTTGGTGCCGACCATGTCGCAGAAGTTGCGGATCGAGGCCGGGGTGTAGCCACGGCGACGGAAGCCCGACAGGGTGGACATGCGCGGGTCATCCCAGCCATGTACGTGTTTTTCATCCACCAGTTGCTTGAGCTTGCGCTTGCTGGTGATGGTGTAGTTCAGGTTCAGGCGGCTGAACTCGTACTGACGCGGGTGCGCCGGGACCGGCAGGCTGTCCAGGAACCACTCGTACAGCGGGCGATGGCTCTCGAACTCCAGGGTGCAGATGGAGTGGGTGATGCCTTCGATGGCGTCCGACTGACCGTGGGTAAAGTCGTAGTTCGGGTAGATGCACCATTTGTCACCGGTCTGGTGGTGATGGGCATGGCGGATGCGGTACATGATCGGGTCGCGCAGGTTCATGTTCGGCGAGGCCATGTCGATCTTGGCGCGCAACACGCGGGCGCCGTCCGCGAATTCGCCGGCGCGCATACGGTTGAACCAGTCCAGGTTCTCTTCCACCGAACGGTCGCGGAACGGGCTGTTCTTGCCCGGTTCGGTCAGCGTGCCACGGTACTCCTTGGCCTGCTCCGGGGTCAGGTCGTCCACATAGGCCTTGCCGGCCTTGATCAGCTCGACAGCCCAGTCGAACAACTGGTCGAAATACTTGGAGGCATAGCGCACTTCACCGGACCATTCGAAGCCCAGCCACTTGATGTCGCTTTCGATGGCGTCGATGTATTCCTGGTCTTCCTTGGCCGGGTTGGTGTCGTCGAAACGCAGGTGCGTGACGCCACCGAACTCCTGGGCCAGGCCGAAGTTCACACAGATCGACTTGGCGTGGCCGATGTGCAGGTAGCCGTTGGGCTCAGGCGGGAAACGGGTGACGATCTGCGTGTGCTTGCCCGAATCCAGGTCCGCCTGGATGATCGGGCGCAGGAAATTGACCGGGACGGCAGGTCCGGCCTTGGTATTCGAGGTAGGGTCGACAGTGGGCTTGCTCATAGGATCCTTGAACAGACAGGTGCGTGGCCAGGTGGGGCCAGATAAAACAAAGGGCTCATAATAGCCGAAGCAGTCAAGACACATACAGAGCGCGGCCAATTAATTGCCCGGGCGGTAAAAAACCACCTCGAAATTCCCGCAGGGCACGCTAAACTGCGCGCCTTGGCCGTCGTTTAGCCAGACAGGTAAGGTGCCCAGGCGCCCACACCCACGAATTCCCTGAAAAGAGTAGCGAACATGACTCAAGTCAAACTGACCACCAACCACGGTGACATCGTCATCGAGCTGAACGCCGAGAAAGCGCCGATCACCGTCGCCAACTTCATCGAATACGTCAAAGCCGGCCACTACGAAAACACCGTTTTCCACCGTGTCATCGGCAACTTCATGATCCAGGGCGGCGGTTTCGAGCCAGGCATGAAAGAGAAGAAAGACAAGCGTCCAAGCATCCAGAACGAAGCGGACAACGGCCTTTCCAACGACAAGTACACCGTCGCCATGGCCCGTACCATGGAGCCGCATTCGGCCTCCGCGCAGTTCTTCATCAACGTCGCCGACAACGCCTTCCTGAACCACAGCGGCAAGAACGTGCAGGGTTGGGGCTACGCAGTGTTCGGTAAAGTCACCCAAGGCACTGACGTTGTCGACAAGATCAAAGGCGTATCGACCACCTCCAAGGCCGGTCACCAGGACGTTCCAGCCGAAGACGTGATCGTCGAGAAAGCCGAGATCATCGAAGCGTGATATTGCTGATTTCAGACTTGCATCTGGAAGAGGAGCGCCCGGACATCACCCGGGCGTTTCTGGATCTGCTCCACGGCCGCGCCCGTGGCGCCCAGGCGTTGTACATTCTGGGGGACTTCTTCGAAGCCTGGATTGGCGACGATGGCATGACCCCCTTCCAGCGTTCCATCTGCGCGGCTCTGCGTGAGCTGAGCGACAGCGGCACCCCGATTTTCATCATGCATGGCAACCGCGATTTCCTGATCGGCAAGGCGTTCTGTAAAGCGGCAGGCGCTACCTTGCTCAAGGACCCGAGTGTCGTGCAGTTGTATGGCGAACCCGTGCTGTTGATGCACGGCGACAGCCTCTGCACCCGCGACCTTGGCTATATGAAGCTGCGGCGCATCCTGCGTAACCCGATTGTGCTGTTTATCCTGCGCCACCTGCCCCTGGGCGCACGCCACAAACTGGCGCGCAAGTTGCGCAGTGAGAGCAGCGCCCAGGTGCGCATGAAGGCCAATGACATTGTCGATGTCACGCCTGAAGAAGTGCCACGGGTGATGCAGCAGTTTGGCGTGCGCACCCTGGTCCACGGCCATACCCACCGCCCCGCCATCCATAAGTTGCAGATCGGCGACCAGGCGGCCAAGCGCATTGTGCTGGGGGACTGGGACAAGCAAGGCTGGGCGTTGCAGGTGGATGAGCAAGGGTTTCAGCTGGCGGCGTTTGACTTCGTCAATCCGCAGTTGGCGCTGCCTGGCGCCTGATCAAGCACAACACCGGTCAAAGGTGAACAGAGATCCAACTGTGGGAGCGGGCTTGCTCGCGAATGCGGTGTATCAGTCACAGCCATATCGACTGACACTCAGCATTCGCGAGCAAGCCCGCTCCCACATTCTTGACTGAGTACAACCTCAAGTCAGTGCCCTGAAGCTGCAGGCCCGGCCTTCGCCGTAAACGGCGGCTTGGCCAGCCACACCAGCAACATCAAGCCCATGAACATCCACCCCAGCAACGTGAAGTAATCCACGGTGGACATCATGTACGCCTGGCTGGTGAGGATCTGGTCCAGTTGGGTATAGGCCTTCTGCCCTGCCCCGCCCAGCGCCTGCAACGCATCGCGGGTGGTCGAGTCGTAGACGGTCATGTTCTCGCTCATGTACGCATGGTGCTGGTCGGCCCGGCGGATCCAGATCCAGGTGGTCAGCGACGCCGCGAAGCTGCCGCCCAAGGTACGCAGGAAGGTCGCCAGCCCCGCGCCATCGGCAATCTGGTGCGGCGGCAGGTCGGACATCAGGATGCTCAAGGTCGGCATGAAGAACAGCGCCACGCCGATGCCCATGAACAACTGCACCATGGCGATGTGGGTAAAGTCCACTTCGTTGGTGAAACCGGCGCGCATGAAGCAGCTCAAGCCAATCGCCAGGAACGCCAGGCCCGCCAGCAGGCGCAGGTCGAACTTGTGCGCGTACTTGCCCACGAACGGCGACATCAGCACCGGCAAAATGCCGATGGGCGCCACCGCCAGCCCGGCCCAGGTGGCGGTGTAGCCCATCTGGGTTTGCAGCCACTGCGGCAGGATCAGGTTGATGCCGAAAAAGCCCGCATAACCGAGGATCAACACAATGGTGCCGATCCGGAAGTTACGGTGCGCGAACAGCCGCAGGTTGACCACCGGGTGCTTGTCGGTCATCTCCCAGATCACGAACACCGCCAGGGCGATCACCGAAATGGCCGCACCAATGATGATGAAGTTGGACTCGAACCAGTCCAGGTCATTGCCCTTGTCGAGGATGATCTGCAAGGCGCCAACCCCGACGATCAGGCTCAGCAGCCCTACGTAGTCCATCGGCTGGTAGCTGGTGACCACCGGGCGTTTTTTCAACTGCGCACGCACCACCATCACCGCGAAGATCCCGATGGGCACGTTGATGAAAAAGATCCACGGCCAACTGTAGCTGTCGGTGATCCAGCCACCAAGGATCGGCCCGGCAATCGGCGCTACCACCGTGACCATCGCCAATAACGCCAGGGCCATGCCGCGCTTGGCGGGTGGGTAGACCGCAATCAACAAGGTCTGGGTCATGGGGTACAGCGGCCCCGCCACCAAGCCTTGCAGGACCCGAAAGCCGATCAACTCAGGCATCGAGGTGGAGATACCGCACAGGAAGGACGCCAGCACAAACAACAGGGTCGCCCACAAAAACAGCTTCACCTCACCAAAGCGCCGGCTCAACCAACCGGTGAGCGGCAAGGCGATGGCGTTGCTCACCGCAAACGAGGTGATCACCCAGGTGCCCTGCTCCGAACTCACCCCCAGGTTGCCGGAGATGGTCGGCAACGCCACGTTGGCGATGGTGGTGTCGAGCACCTGCATAAAGGTCGCCAGCGACAGGCCAATAGTGGCCATCAACAGGCTGGGCGGCGTGAACGAGGCGTTATTGCTCATCAGCGTTGCGCAGCCTTGGGAGCGGCGACGCTGTTGTCATGGATCAACTGGTTGATCATGGCATCGGCCTCGGCCAATTGGCGGTCATACACGTTGGTGGTGAACGAAGCTTTTTGCGGCGCCTGCTGCGCCAGCACCGGGCCGCTCTGGTCGTGCAGGTCGACGTTGACCACGGTGCTCAAGCCCACCCGCAGCGGGTGCTTGGCCAGCTCTTCGGCGTTGATATGGATGCGCACCGGTACCCGCTGCACGATCTTGATCCAGTTGCCGGTGGCGTTCTGTGCAGGCAGCAAGGCGAACGCGCTGCCGGTGCCGGCGCCGAGGCTGTCGACGGTGCCGCTGTACTTCACGTCGCTGCCGTAGATGTCCGACTCGATATCCACCGGCTGGCCGATGCGCATATCCCGCAGTTGGGTTTCCTTGAAGTTGGCATCGATCCACAGCTGGTCCAGCGGGATCACCGCCATCAACGCGGTACCCGGCTGCACGCGCTGGCCCAGTTGCACGGTGCGCTTGGCCACATAGCCGGTGACCGGCGCGATCAAGGTGCTGCGGGCATTGGTCAGGTACGCCTGGCGCAGTTGCGCGGCGGCCGCTTGCACATCGGGATGGGACGAAATCACCGTGTCATCCACCAGGGCATTGGTGGTTTTCAGTTGTTGCTCAAGGTTGGTCAAGGCGTTCTTGGCGGCGGTCAGGCTGTCGCGGGCGTGGGACAGTTCTTCCTGGGAAATCGCGCCACCCTGGGCCAGGGTCTTGCGGCGGTTGTAGTTGTCCTGGGCGGTTTGCACATCGGCTTTCTGCGCATTGACCTGGGCTTTCATACCATCGACGTTGCTGTACAAACCGCGTACCTGGCGCACGGTGCGGGCCAGGTTGGCCTGGGCACTTTGCAGGCCGACGGCGGCGTCGTTGGGGTCGAAGTTGATCAGCACCTGGCCTTCGTGCACCAGGTCGCCATCGTCAGCGCCAATGCTGACCACGGTGCCGGTGACCAGCGGGGTGATTTCCACCACGTTGCCGTTCACATAGGCGTCGTCGGTGCTTTCATTGAAGCGCCCGTAGAATTCATACCAGGCCCACACGCCGACCACACTGAGGATGACGATCAGCGCCAGGCCGATCAGCATCACTTTGCGTTTGCGCGGGTTGGTGTCTTTGGGTTGTTCGGTTGCGTTGGTGCTTTCGGCAGTGGCCATGACAAATACCTCAAATTATTCCGTGCGTGTAGCTGGGGTGGTCGCGGCCACGCTGTTGGCGTGGTACCCGCCACCCAGGGCCTGCATCAATTGAATCGACAGGTCGATCTGCGCCGCATTCAGGGTGGCCAGCTGACGCTGGGCCTGCAGCAACTGCTGCTCGATGCTGAGCACATCCAGGTAGTTACCGATGCCTGAGCTGTAGCGTTGCACCCCGGTGTCGTAGGACTGCTGCGCGATGTCGGCCGCGTGTTGCTGGGCCTGGATCTGCCGCCCGGTGTCGCGCAGTTGCGAGAGGCTGTTGCCGATATCACCCAAGGCTTGCACCAGGGTTTTGTTGTACTGGGCCACGGCCAGGTCGTAGTCGGCGTCGCGGGCGTCAAGGTCAGCGCGCAGGCGACCACCATCAAAAATCGGCAGCGAAATCGTCGGCGTAATGTTGAAGAAGCGGCTGGCCGAACCGAACATCGCATCGCCCAGCAACGACTCCGCGCCTGCGCTCGCGCTCAGGTTGAGGTTGGGGTAGAAGCGGGTCTTGCTGGCGTCGATGTTCTTGCTCGCGGCCTCTACGCGCCAGCGTGCGGCGACCAGGTCCGGGCGACGACCGAGCAGCTCGGCAGGCAACACCGCAGGCACGGCCACGGCGCTGGGTTTGAGCACCGCTGGGCGAGCCAACTCGTCACCGCGGTCCGGGCCTTTGCCGAGCAATACGGCGAGGGCGATCTTGGCGCTTTGCAGTTGTTTTTCCGCGTCAATCAGTTGCGACTGGGAGCTGGCTTCCAGGCTCTCGGTCTGCTGGTACTGGTACTCGCTGTCGATACCGGAACTCAGGCGGCGCTTGCTCAGGTCGAGCATCTGGCGGGTACGCTTGAGGTCATCGACGGCCAGGTCACGCACGATATGCGCCTGGCCCAGATCGCTGTAGGCCTTGGCCACGTTGGCGGCCAGGGTCAGGCGCGCGGCCTGCTGGTCGACTTCGGCAGCACGGGCCTCGCCCAACGCCGCTTCCCAGGCGGCGCGCTGGCCGCCCCAGAGGTCGAAGTTGTAATTGAAACTGGCGCCGATGTTACGCACCGTCGAATAGGCATCGCCCTGCCCGCGGGGGTCCTGGTCCTTGGCCAGGCGCGAACGGCTCACACCGGCGCTGGCATCCACCGTCGGCATACGGGCGGCGTTAGCGGCATAGGCGGCGGCTTCGGCCTGGTGGGCGCGGGCATCGGCGACTTGCATGTCGGGGCTGTTTTGCAGGGCTTCCTGGATCAGGCCGTCAAGCTGTGGGTCGCCCAGGCTTTTCCACCAGTCAGCGGCCGGCCAGGCGGCGCTCGACAGCGTCACACCGCTCAGGGACTTGCCGGTGTGCAGGGTATTGGCGTCGAGGCGCTGGCCTTGGGTATCGAGGCCGCTGTAGTTGGCACAACCGGCCAACGTCATCGCCGCCAGCACCAGGCTGAGTGCGCGTGTGTTCATGATCGACCTACCCGCTGGATCGTGATGGGGTCACCCGCAGCGATCAGCATTTTCTTCAGGATCCGCTCCAGGGTTTCCAGCTCGCCCGGCTCAAGCACACCGGCCAACTGGTTCAGTGCCTTGGCACCGATGTGCGGGAGCATGTCCGCCAGGCGCTGGCCTTCGGCGGTCAATACCAACTGCACCTGGCGACGATCCAGCTCGGAGCGCTTGCGGCTGAGCAGGTCTTTTTGCTCCAGCCGGTCGAGCATGCGCGTCATCGAACCGCTGTCCAGGGACAGGTTGCGGCACAGCTCCGCCGGGGTATCGACGCCGAACTGGGCCATGATGATCAACACCTTGAACTGCGCGGCGGTGATGCCGTGGGGTTCCATATGGGTGTCGATGATGCGGTCCTTGAGGATGGCAGCGCGGCCCAGCAACAGGCCGAGGTGGCAGTTGTGGAAGTTGTCAGGGGTGAAGTGAGGCATCGAAAGTCACCTTATTACTGCCTAGGCAGTGAATGTGTGACGAGATGTTACTGCTTAGGCAGCGAATGTCAAATGGAATAATTAGGTTGCTTGGTAGTTGAGGGATGAGCATGAGGTCTAAGGATTGCCTGATGGGCTACGGTATCTGTGCTAGTTAAGGTAGGAGATTCTGGAACAACTCGTATAGCCCTGCCCATGAAGTACTTAAAAGCGCGTCTACTGAGACGCTGCAAAGCACCGGTCACACCTGGTACTGCAGGGATAACTCGAGGTATGGCATTTTGATCAATCCCGTCCCGGGCGACACGTTCGCCAAGCAGACGACTTTCCCGCTTGGCAAATCTGGGCTTTCCTTCCGTATCTGGATGACGGGTACAGATCGCTATGAACCAGGATATCAACCCATCCCATCTGCGGACAGAACCTATGCCATCGGCAGCGCGGGGGGGGGGTGAGGCTGGAAATCTTGAAGACCGGCCCACTGGCGGAAAAAGCCAAGATTGATGCAGGCAACCTGGCCACCCTGAGCAACGATTACCTGATACTGAAAATATTCAACCTGAGCAACCCGATCGTAGTCAATAAAGCCTCCTGCCAGACACCCGCCGTCCCGGTCGCCATGGGCGACGACTATCAGCTTAAGGACTTCGAAAAAAGCCGGAGCAGCACAGCGCACTGGACACCACCTACCCGTTCAATGCCTTCAGCCCCACTGGCACCCATTTCCAGATCCCCCTGTCGGCGGCGTATTACCGCTTGCCCACCGGCACCCTGAAGGCGGGCAGCGCCAACACGGATGTGACCTTCATCGTGAACTACTTGTAACAATCTAAGGATCGTCTGATTTTCCCTACACCTGGCCTTCCCTAAAGTGCCGGGATGAGATTAAAGAACTACCTCCACCAGATCAGCCCGGTCCTTTCCAACCCCAACGCCGCGCGCCGGCTGTTGCGCGTTTTTGCGCTGGTACTGCTGGTAGGGATTCTCGGTGGCGTGTACAGCTTTTTGCTGTTTACCTTCAACAATGAAATCTCCCAGCGGCGCAGCTACATGAGCAGCGCCATAGCTGAAGCGCATACCTTTTTCACCACCCGTGAAGCGCTGTTGGAGAGTCTGAGCTTATCAGCCACGCGTAAAACCGAACTGAACGCGCCGGTATCCGATGAGGAGATCCGCCTGTTGCTGGGGCAAACACCGGGCCAGCAATGGAGCATCTGGCTGACCCAGCGCATGCGTGACTACCTGAAGGCCAAGCAGCTCAACCTGCTGTATGTCGACACCGAGGGCTGTGTGCTGCGGCTGTACAGCACCGCACCGGTCACCACCGTGTTTTCCCAGGGCATGCTCAATCAACTGACCGCCCTCAAGACGTCGAAAACTCTTCAAGAGTTATGGCTGACCCATGCGTCCAATGGGCATTCACGGTTGTATATCTTTATTCGCCTGGACGAGCGGGACGTGAACTCCGGCTGGCTCGGCCTGGAAATGGACGACCACGAAGTCTCCAGTGCCTTGAACGACCACAGTGCCGGCGAGTTCACGATGTTCAACGCCGAGGGCATGGCGCTGTTCAGCAATAGCCATACACCTCCGCCTGGGCAGAACTTGCCACTGCTGCGGCAACAGGACTTCTTCGGGTTTGTCGGCGCTGGCTGGTTTCCCGAACAGTTGGTGTTGCGCAAGCAGTTGAAGTCCTCGGATTGGCAACTCACCTACTCCATTGATTTGCTCGCCGTGGTGCAGGCGCTATGGCCGCAAATCTTCGGCGCGCTGGCGTTCTGCCTGCTGAGTATCAGCCTGGTGTGCCTGCTGACCCGCCGCCTGGAGCACCGCTTCATTACTCCGGCGCTGCACCGTCTCCAGGCGCTGGTGGAAAGTGAGCTGTTCAGCCGCGACGTGATCCAGACTGCGCCCGTGGCGCTGTGCGTATTGCGCCGCACCGATGGCCAGGTGGTGCTGGATAACACCCTAGCCCGACAATGGCTGGGTGAGTGCGGCGAGCAATTGGGCCCGGGCTGGATACGCAATGCCTTCGACCCCACGGCGCCCTGCCTCACGGATTACTTCGAGACCGCCGACGGCCGTCACTTATACCTGAGCTGCGCCCCCACCCGTTACAAAGGTGAAGATGTGCTGTTATGTGCGTTCAGCGACATCAGTGCGCGCACTCAGATCGAAGCAGCGTTGCAACAGGCGCGCCAATCTGCGGACGCCGCCAACGAAGCCAAGACCCTGTTCCTGGCCACCATGAGCCACGAAATCCGCACGCCGCTGTACGGCGTGCTTGGAACCCTGGAGTTGCTCGGTCGCACGCATCTGGATGCCCAGCAGAAAAGCTACCTGCGCACCATTGAGGGTTCTTCCGCCACCTTGCTGCAGTTGATCTGCGATGTGCTGGACGTGTCGAAAATCGAGGCCGGGCAACTGGCCTTGGAACTGAGCGAATTCTCTGTGCAGGCCCTGGTGCAAGAGGTGGTGCAGGGCTACGCCGCCGCAGCGCAGAGCAAAGGCTTGCAACTGTACGCCTGCCTCGACCCGCAACTGCCGGAGCCGTTGCTGGGGGATATCAGCCGACTGCGGCAGATCCTCAACAACCTGCTGAGCAATGCCGTCAAGTTCACCGACGCCGGGCGCGTGGTGTTGCGGGTCCAGGTGCTCAGCCGCGAAGGCGAGCGGGTGTGTCTGCAATGGCAGGTCTCGGACACCGGCAAGGGGATAGCCCATCAAGACCAGGCGTTTATTTTCGAACCGTTCTACCAGACCACAGGCAACAACAATGTGATGGCCGGAACCGGCCTGGGCCTGCCCATTTGCCTGCGCCTGACCCACTTGATGAATGGCACCCTGCGCATGGTCAGCGAACCGGGCCTGGGCAGCAGTTTTTCCCTGGCGGCGCCGTTGGAACAACGTTCATCCAGGCTGCTGTCGGCCATGCCACAGACACTGACGGCGGAGAGGGTATACGTGGTCTCGCCCGTGCATGAACTGGCGCAAAACATCAGCGGTTGGCTGCGCCTCTGGGGCGCCCGGCCGCAAATCGGCGTGCCGGTGGGGATGGAGTCGGACGCCGCTGGCGTGTTGCTTGAGCTGTACCCCGATCCGCCGGACTCCCGCCCACGCCTGCCCTGGCAGGGGCCAAGGGTCATCGCCCGTTGCGACGGTGCCTACGAGCCGCAATTTCGCGGCGATGGCTGGAGTGTCAACCTCAATGACCTGAAGGCGATCCAGCAAGCGGTGCGCCATGCCCAGGGCGGCCGACCAGCCCTGCCCCAACCAACCTGCGAACCGCGCGAGCTGAGCCCGCTGGGCCTGCATATCCTGGTGGCAGAAGACAACGTCATCAACCAACTGATCCTGCGCGACCAGCTCGAAGAGCTTGGGTGCAGCGTGACCTTGACCCGAGATGGTGAAGAAGCCTTGTCGCTCTGGCACGACGGCGGCTTCGACATTGTGCTCACCGACGTCAATATGCCCAAGCTCAATGGCTACGACCTGGCCAAGGCCCTGCGCGAGCTGGGTTGTACAACCCCCATCATCGGCGCCACCGCCAACGCCATGCGTGGTGAAGACGCCCTGTGTCTGGCCGCCGGCATGAATCACTGCCTGATCAAACCTTTTACGCTGCGAGCCTTGTTCACCGCCCTGGCTCCCTACGAACGAGCTGCCCATGAAACCCTGTAGCATTCTGATTGTTGAAGATCACCCCTTCCAGCACCTGTACTTGCAGAACCTGTTCAACACCTTGGGCGAGTTTGACCTGGCGTTTGCCAGGGACGGTGAAGCCGCCCTGGCCTGCCTGAAAAACCGCGACTTCGACCTGGTGCTGACGGACCTGCTGATGCCCGGCATGGACGGTGTGCAATTTATCCAGGGCCTGGCCGCGCAAACCTCGCGACCGGCACTGGCGATCATGAGTGCGGCGTCGCGCCGTATGCTGATGGGCGCCAGCCTGGTGGCGAGCAACCTGCAAGTGAAGGTCATAGGGCTGATTTCCAAGCCGGTCAATACCGCCGCCCTGCGCTGCCTGATTGATCAACTGCAGGGGCTGCGCCACACCCTGCTCGCCGAAACCCAACCCGGCATCGACCGCCAGAGCCTGGTCAATGCCCTGGACAATCACGAACTGCAAGCCTGGTTCCAACCCAAGAAGGCCCTGGACAACGGCCGCATCGTCGCCGCCGAAGCTCTGGTGCGCTGGATTCACCCCGACCACGGCACCTTGCTGCCCGGCGCGTTCCTGCCGGCGTTGATTGCCTTCGGCCTCGAAGAACGCCTGTTGTGGCGGGTGCTGGAACAGGCGATGGTGGCCCAGGCCCAGTGGCGCCAACACGGCTATGACATTCCTGTGTCGATCAACCTGCCCACTCACCTGCTCAACAGCCACGACCTGCCCGATCGCATCCTCGCTTTCGTACTGGCACACCAAGGTTTGCCCGCGCGCATCTGCTTTGAGTTGATGGAATGCTCGGTCCCGGATGACATCAGCAACTTCTACGCCGGCGCCTGCCGCTTGCGGATCAAGGGTTTCGGCCTGTCCCAGGATGATTTTGGCAAGGGCTACAGCTCGTACATGAACCTGGTGTCCGCGCCCTTCACCGAGTTGAAAATCGACCGAGCGCTGGTGCAGGGCTGCAACGCCAACGAAGAACTGGCCCAGGCGCTGACCAGCATTGTCAGCCTGGGCCGCCAATTGGGCCTGACGGTAGTGGCCGAAGGCGTAGAAACCGCGCAAGAACTTGCACTGTTGCGTAAGATCGACTGCACTCAGGTACAAGGCTTCCTGATTTCCCACGCCGTGTCTTCGGATCAGTTCCAGCAATTGCTGACCCATGACGGGCCGGCGAACGTGTATTGATCCGCGCAAGCGTGTGGCCGAACGTCGCTTGCTATAGAGGTCATTGTGTTCACAAGCAGCTCCCTCACCTTCGTCCAGGCGCAGTAATGCACCCGCCCAACGCCTTCCTGGAAAAACTCGCCAGCAGTTCCTCGCGCCTGAATAAAGGCCTGCTGGTGCTCGGCGCCCTGGTGCCGCTGTTGCTGGGCATCAGCTACCTGGGTGTGCTGCGCATGCTTGATGAACAGCGCGATACCTTGGACTTCCACTTCGCCCGCTTGATGGAAAATATCCACGAGCACGAGGCTTTTCTGCGCAATGCGGCACTGGAAAGCGTCAAAGGTGAGATCAAGCCCTCGACTTCCCTGCCGCCCCCTATGCAAAGACCACTGCCCGAAGAGGGGCCGAACGTGTATGAAGGTCGCGCCCTGCCATTCTCCTTACCGTATAGCTTGAAGATCAATCCGGACAAGATCACCGCCGATCAATCCCCCAACATCTTTGCTCTGGGCACCTATCTGGCCGCCTATTACAGTGCGTTCTGGGCAACTTCGCACTATCAGTCGCCCCAAGTGATGCTGCTCAATGGCCCTGGCAATTTTGACGTGACGGTGCCCTCAGCCGGCCGACTGCGCGGGGCAGGACCGACACGGGTGAACGCGTTGGTCGAGGTGATGACCCAACTGAATCAGCGCCTGGAAACAAAAAAAACCTCGCAGAGGGACAATCAGGTGCATTGGGCGCCCTACCCGGCGGCCCCCGGTGACGTTGCACCGATACTGCTGGCTTACGTGGAGATCAATCTGCCTGGCGAGTTTTCAACCATCGCGGGGGCCAGTACTCGGGTGGTGCTGGGCTCGCTGTTGAACCTGGCGCAGATCAATAACATCGAGCGGTTGCTGCAATGGTCGATCTACGATGACTTCACCCTGGTCACTCCCGCAGGCCAAGTGTTAACAGGCACTCTGAAAGACGGACAAATGCTGGCCAAGGGCTTGAATTTCAGCCGCGACGGGCTGGTGTTCAAGCTCACCAGTCCTGGCGAACAACACTGGACGGCTATCTACGTCATTAGCCTGCACCGCTTTCTCAAGTACGCGCTGTGGCCGTTGCTGTGCCTGGTTGCGCTGGTGCTGGCAGTGCTCGGCTGCAGTCGGGCAGCCAATCGCTGGTACACCGCACGGGTGATCCTGCCCGCGCAACGCGCCCATGCCAGCACCGCTGAAAGCGAGGCGTTCAGCCGCACGGTGATCGACACGGCACCCGCCGGCCTGTGTGTGATCCGCCGCAGTGATCACCAAGTGCTTCTGCAAAATCAGCGCGCTCAAGCCTGGCATGACAGCCAACGATTGATAAGCCTGCTCAAGTTGCACAGCGAGGCCGGGCAGACCGATCTTGAAATCAACGGGCGTCACCTGCACGTCGATTTCGTGCCTACGCGCTACCAGGGTCAGGATGCCTGGCTATGCGCGCTGCATGACGTAACCCGGCACATCGAAGATGCCGCCGCCCTGGAATCTGCCCGCGAAGCCGCCGACTCGGCCAACCAGGCCAAGAGCCGCTTCCTCGCGACCATGAGCCATGAGATCCGCACACCGCTGTATGGCGTGCTGGGCACCCTGGAACTGCTCGGCCTGACCGCCCTCGCCCCACGCCAGCAGGATTACCTGCACACTATCCAGCGCTCGTCCGCCACCTTGTTCCAGTTGATCAGCGACGTGCTGGACGTGTCGAAGATCGAAGCCGGGCAAATGATCCTGGAACACCAGGACTTCTGCCCGCTGGAGCTGACCGAAGACAGCGTGCGTACCTACAGCGCCTTCGCCCAGGCCAGGGGCTTGCAACTGTACGCCTGCATCGACGCAACCTTGCCGGACAGGCTGCGCGGCGACCCGCTGCGCATTCGCCAGATCCTCAATAACCTGTTGAGCAATGCAATCAAGTTCACCGATAACGGTCGAGTGGTGCTACGGGTGCGGGTGTTGGAAAACGCGCAGGTGCAGTGGCAAGTCAGCGACACCGGCGTGGGAATTTCCCAGGCCCAGCAACAGCGCTTGTTCGACCCTTTCTACCAGGTCAACGATGCCACCAGCCAAGCAGGTGCGGGATTGGGCCTGGCCATCTGCAAATGGTTGTGCGAGCTGATGCAAGGCCAGTTGAGGGTGGTCAGCGAGCCCGGATTGGGCAGCAGCTTTACCCTGCACCTGGCCCTGAAAACTGTGCTCGGCAGCCTGGCCGATTGCCCCACCTTCGCACCCGGCACCCCGGCGGTGTATGTACGTGCGCCGGTAGCTGAACTGGCGCAACACCTGATCGACTGGCTGGCGCGGTTTGGCCTGGACAGCCGCGCTGTCACCGCTGACGTGCCGCCGCCCTCGGCGCTGCTGGTTGACCTTGCGCCACTCGCCAATCCCCCCGCCTGGCTCGGGCCTCACGTCATCGCGACACCCGGCGGGCCCAACCCGCCACAATTGTCAGGTTCGGCCTGGGCCGTCGATGCCCACGATGTGCGCGCGATTGCCAACGCAATTGTCCTGGCACACCACGATGCCGACGCGCACAGCCCACCCACGCGCCCGGCAAAACCCCGTCAGTTGAACCTGCGCGTATTGGTGGCCGAAGACAATGTGATCAACTCGGCGGTGATCAAGGAACAACTCGAAGCGCTGGGTTGCTCGGTGGTGGTGGCGGCGAATGGCGAACAAGCCCTGGCGCAGTGGCTGCCCGGGCGTTACGACTTGGTGTTGACCGATGTGAATATGCCACTCATGAACGGCTACCAGTTGGCCGAAGCGCTGCGCCAGCAGGATAAAACGCTGCCGATCATCGGCATCACCGCCAACGCCCTTCGCGAGGAAGGCGAACGCTGCGCCGCTGTCGGCATGCAGGCGTGGCTGGTCAAGCCGCTGAACCTGGCGACCTTGCGCGCCGAACTGGAGAAACATTGCCAGATCGTCCTGCCGCCAGTGGTCGAACACCCCACGCTGTCACCAAAAATGCGCGCGCT
Source organism: Pseudomonas sp. AP42 (assembly GCF_001728935.1). Classification (NCBI taxonomy): domain Bacteria; kingdom Pseudomonadati; phylum Pseudomonadota; class Gammaproteobacteria; order Pseudomonadales; family Pseudomonadaceae; genus Pseudomonas; species Pseudomonas sp. AP42. Next base: position 17,249 of record NZ_LYSO01000058.1, on the reverse strand, counting down.
GTTTGTCACCACCCTGCGCCAGGATGTGCAGACCACCTTGGCGGCCTTAGGAAGCGGTGATGCCAATGCCGTGGCGCAGCAACTGCACAGCATGGCCGGGGCCGTGGGCTCGGTACAGCTTCAGGCGATGGCCAGCGCGTTTGTCGAACTGGAATGTCGCCTGACCGGAATGGCCATCACGCCCGCCCTCGCGCTGGACGTGCAACAGAACCTCGCACGATTGAACGCTTTGCTCGATACCCTTGAATAATTTCACTTTGGAATATCAACCCATGGATACCCTCAACGTTGTCATTGCCGATGATCACCCCATCGTACTGGTCGGGGTGCGCGAACTGATCGAGCGTGACCCACGCTTTCGCGTGGTGGGCGAGGCCGTGTGTTCCAATGAACTGGTCAACTTGCTGGCGTCCGGTCCGGTGGACCTGGTGGTCACCGACTTCAACATGCCCGGCGATTCGCCCTATGGTGATGGCCTCAAGTTGGTGGAGTACCTGACTCGACACTTTCCCAGCATACGGGTGGTGGTGCTGACAATGATTTCCAACCCATTGATCCTGACGCGCCTGCAAGAGCTCGGGGTGTTGGCCGTGATTCAGAAAAACCAGCTGCATGACGAAATCCAGGCCGCGCTCCAAGCTATTGCCCGTGGCAACCCGGTTCGCCATAACTGGCCACAGCCGATCTCAGTCGTGGATGACGGTGCGGGTCTGGATGAACGCTTCACGCGGTTGTCTCCCAAGGAGCATGAAATTTTGCGGTTGTTTGTTTCGGGACAAAGTGTCAACGAGATTGCGCGCGGGTTGAACAGAAGTGCAAAGACTATCAGTACCCAAAAGGTGTCGGCGATGCGAAAGCTTGAAGTAAGCAGTGATCAAGACCTGTTGACTTATTGCATAGAGCGCAACTTGTTCAACTAAAAACACTTCGGGCACAATTGTACTTTCTATTTTCTAAGGATCGTCTGATTCTCCACTAAGTGCTGACGCTTTATTGTGTTGCTTCAACCCCAATTATGGATAAGCAACATGAAAACGTTCTCTCGAGCACTTCTGGCCCTGTCGATTTTCGCCGCAGCAGGCAATGTCCTGGCAGCCGACCCTGTTCCGACCAAGGCCGGCAGCGGCACCATCAACTTCACCGGCACCATCAACAACGATGCCTGCTCCGTTGAAGGCGCCGGCACCAACAAGACCATTTCGGTGAACATGGGTGAAGTGTCGATCAAGGACATGGGCACCGCCACCGCGCCAAAAGGTAGCGGCACGCTGAGCGCCGAGAACTTCGAGATGAAGGTCAACTGCAACGCCGGTACCAAGGTGGCCATGCTCTTCCAACCGACTTCTGGCAAAGGCAGCGGCCTTGTGACTGGCACTGGCGTGTTGAAAGTCATCGACGGCCTGGGCGCCGCCAAGAATATCGGTATTGCCTTGCTGGATGGCAATGGCGCCCTGATCGACCTGAGCTCACCCGCCACCGCGAAAATCGAAAGCAACCTGCAGGACAGCAACGCCTCGCTGAAATTCTCGGCCGCCTATGTCACCACCGGTACCGATCCGAAACTGGCTGTAGCCGGTCGTGGCGACGCGACCCTGCCGTTCACCCTGCAATACGAATAACCCGCACGAGCTTTACGGGTCCGTGCAGGGCCAGGCGGCCCTGCACATTCATTCATTTTGCGCGGTAGTCATCATGTTTTATCGTCACTCATTGTCCTTCTGCATGGGCCTGCTGGGCCTGCTGGTGGCCAGCCAGGCCACGGCCGGTATCTCGTTGAGCAGCACGCGCCTGGTGTTCGACGGCAAGCACAAGGAAGCCGGCATCACCGTGCGTAACAGCGGTGAAGACGTGCTGATCCAGTCCTGGATCGACGCCGACAGCAGCGAGGCCACCTCGGTACCCTTTGCCGTCACCCCGCCCTTGGTGCGGGTGAGCAACGACGAACAGCAACTGTTGCGGGTGATCTATGAGGGCACGGGCATGCCCACCGACCGCGAGTCGGTGATGTGGCTCAACGTGCAGGAGATTCCCAAGGCTTCGAAGACCCAGAACACCTTGCAGCTCGCGGTACGCCAGCGCATCAAGGTGTTCTTCCGCCCTGCCGGGCTCAAGGCCGAGGCTTACCTGGCACCCGCCACATTGAAATGGCGTCTGGTTGAGCGTGGCGGCAAAAGTCTGCTGGTGGTGAACAACCCTGGTCTGTATCACGTGTCCATTGCCGAAATCACCCTGACCTCGGGTGCACTGCGCGAGCAACCATTTGATTCATTGATGATTGCGCCCGGCGAACAAAAAGAGTTCACCCTGAAACACTTCACGCCCGGGCAGTCACCCAACTTGTTGTTTCGCAGCATTAACGACTACGGCGCACAAGACCGTTATAGCGTGCAACTTTCCCACTCGGCCGCTGTGCAGGCCAGTGCAATAAAAGACGCTTCTTAATACGCCCGTTTATCCAGCGGTCGCACTTTCACTGTATTTATCTTCGCTCCGTTAGTTCGTATCGGAGGTGATATAGGGTTCCTGCATGTTTGTATTCAAGTACCAAGGATTGGCACCGCTGTCGGTGGCCCTGATCTTCAGCAACGCCTGCCTGGCCGACGACGAAGAACACTTCAATACCTCGTTCCTGCAGGGAGCAGCCTCCGCCGTCGACGTACAAGCGCTGCTCGCCAGCAGCACTGTGCTGCCCGGCAACTACCGGGTCGACCTGTACGGCAACGACACCCTGGTGGGCCGTCGCGATATCGACTTTCTTCACAACCCGGCCACGGGCAAAACCGAGGCCTGCCTGACCCTTGAGACGGTGCAGCAATTGGGGGTCGATATCGCCAGGCTGCAAGCGGCCGGCAAACTGGCCGGCGATGACCCCAACGCCTGCATCAACCTGCCCGCCCTGATCGACCAGGCCAGCGTGCGCTACGACGTGCCGCGCCTGCGCTTGCTGGTCAGTGTGCCCCAAAGCGCCATGGAGCGCGGCCGGCGCGGCTATGTAGACCCGGCCTTATGGGACGATGGTGTGCCCGCCGCGTTCATCAACTACCAGTTGAGCAGCAGCCGAAACAGCAACCTGGGTGAGACCACGCTCTCCAACAACATCGGCCTGCGCAATGGCATCAACCTGGGCGGCTGGCGGCTGCGCAACGAATCGAACTTCAGCAGCAGCACTGGCCGCCCCAATACGTTCAAGAGCAACCGCAGCTACCTGCAACATGACGTCACGGCGTTGAAGGGCCAGTTCAGTGCCGGGGATATTTTCTCTGACGCCGACCTGTTCGACAGCGTGCGCTATCGCGGTTTGAAGCTGGCCTCGGACGACGGCATGCGCGCCGACAGCGAGCGCGGTTATGCGCCCATCATTCGCGGTATCGCCCAGTCCAGCGCGACCGTGGAGATTCGCCAGAATAACTACATCCTCTACACAGCCAACGTGCCGCCGGGCCCATTCGAGATCAGCGACATTTACCCCAGCGGCTCCAACGGCGACCTGGAAGTGACGATTATCGAAGCTGATGGCCGACGCCGGGTCACGGTGCAGGCGTTTTCCAGCTTGCCAATCATGGTGCGCCAGGGTCAGCTCAAATACAGCGTGTCGGCCGGGCAGTACAACAGCAACAGCGATGATCAAAAGTCGCCGCAGTTCGTCAGCAGCACCCTGGCCTACGGCATCAGCAGCAACCTGTCCGGGATTATCGGCGCCCAGGCGACGGAAAATTTCCAGGCCATGTCCGTCGGCGCTGGCCGTAATACCTCCATCGGTGCGGTGTCCCTGGACCTGACCCACTCGGTCAGCCGCACCTTTGGCCAGGCGGTGACGGGCAACAGCGTACGGGCCTTGTATGCCAAGACGTTTGCCGGCACCGATACCAGCTTCACCCTCGCCGCTTATCGCTATTCGACCGAGGGCTACCGCACCCTCAGCGATCACGTCGAGGAGCTGAGCCATGAGGGCCAGAAACGCACGGGCAACTCGAAAACCCGCACCGACCTGACTATCAACCAGAGCCTTGGTCGCAATCAGCAATATGGCACGATTTACGTGAACGCTAGTGACCAACGCTACTGGGGGCGTGGGGGTTCGCAAAGCCTGTCGGCGGGCTACAGCAACTATTGGGACGAGGTGAGTTACAACCTGGGCGCAACCTACACCAAGGATGTCGGCAACTATGGGCCAGCGAACAACGACACCCTGGTCAACCTGTCGCTGTCCTTCCCTCTGGGCTCAAAACCCCGCGCGCCGCGAGCCTTTGTCTCCGCAAGCACGCAGAAAGCCAGCGACACCACGCAAGTGGGCATCAACGGCTACCTGTCGGAAGACAGCGACACCTATTACTCGGTACAAGGCGGTAACAGCAGCACCGGCGGCAGCACCGGCTCGGCCAACCTCAGCACTCGCACCTCGATGATGGACATCAGTGCCGGTTACAGCCAGGGCCGTGGGTATAACTCGCAGAACCTCAACCTGGCCGGTTCCGTGGTAGGCCACGCGGGCGGCATGAACCTTGGGCAAACCGTGGGTGAGACCTTTGCGTTGGCGCAGGTCGAAGGGGTAAAAGGCGCGAAGATCGGCAGTTACTCCGGCGCCAAGACCGGCAGCAATGGCTTTGCCGTAGTGCCCAACGCGCAACCCTATCGCGTCAATTGGATCAGCCTGGACACCCGTGACCTGGGCACCGATATCGAGATCGACAACGCCACCCAGCAAGTGGTGCCGCGACGCGGTGCAGTGGTGCTGGCGCGCTATGCCAGCAAGACTGGGCGGCGTGTACAGTTTGCCTTGTTCGATGCCCAGCACCAGCCGATTCCGTTTGGCGCGGCGCTGGAAGACAGCGCGGGCAAGCAGATCGCAATTGCCGACCCTGGCGGCAAGGCGCTGGCGTTGGTTGAGGCCGACACGGGCACCCTAGTGATTAGTTGGCAAGGGCAGCGGTGCGAGGCGGCTTATGCGTTGCCACAACGTGATAAGGCGCTGAATTATGAGCGAGTGGAGTTGAGTTGCCGTCCTTAGAGGGGCCGCTATTTAACTGATGCATACAGAACAAAATGTGGGAGATGGCTTGCCTGCGATAGCGGTGGTTCAGTTACAGATTCAGTGATTGACACGCCGCCTTCGCGGGCAAGCCCGCTCCCACAGGGGATCTGTGTCAGGCGCTGATTCTGTGGCAATCCATAACCAGTGTGGGAGCTGGCTTGCCTGCGATAGCGGTGGTTCAGTTACAGATTCAGTGACTGACACGCCGCCTTCGCGGGCAAGCCCGCTCCCACAGGGATCTGTGCCCGGCGCTGATTCTGTGGGTATTCCATAACCAGTGTGGGAGCTGGCTTGCCTGCGATAGCGGTGGTTCAGTTGCAGGTTCGGTGACTGACACGCCGCCTTAGCGGGCAAGCCCGCTCCCACAGGGATCGGTGCCCGGCGCTGATTCTGTGGGCAATCCATAACCAGTGTGGGAGCTGGCTTGCCTGCGATGGCGGTGGTTCAGTTACAGATTCAGTGACTGACACGCCGCCTTCGCGGGCAATCCCCCTCCCACATTTTTTTACAGCGTACCGGTCAGAAATCGCGCTTGTAGAAGATATCCAGAGAGCTGGCCACACCCGTCGCCACTTCAAGGTACACCTTCTTGCTCAACAAATAACGCAACGCAATGGTGTTAGCCGGTTCGAACACCCCTACCCCATAACGCAGGCTGAGCTTCTCGTTGATCTTGCCGCTGGCCACCACCGCGGTGCTGTTACCCGTACCCTGGGTGTCAAGATCAAAATCCTGAATCCCCAGCTTATTGGCGATATCCGTGGTCACCCCGGCGCTGCCCATCAAGCCCAGGCCCAGGGCGGCTTCGGCGAGCATGTTGTTGTCTTCGCCGGTGTTGGTGCGCGAACGGCCCAGCACCAGGTACGACAGCGCATCTTCCTGGGCCATGGTCGGCTCGGAGAAGATCTGCGTGGTGGGCTGTTCGGCGCTGCCGCTCAGGCGTATACCGGCGGTCACGGTGCGGGACGGTTCGACCACCACGCGCACGGCTTCGATGTCCAGGAAGGGCTGGTCCAGCGGCCCGGCAAACAGCAGCCGTGCGCGACGCACGTTGAGGCGCTGGCCGTAGGCGCGGTAGCGGCCGTCGTTGAGCCACAGCTCGCCGCGGGTGTCCATGTTGTCGCCGATGTGCACATGGCCCTGGACCTTGGCGGTGAGGCCGAAGCCGGCGAAGTTGAGCTGGTCTTCGCCTACTTCCACGTCGATATCCATCGCCATGGCCATCGGCGGTTTGCCCTCTTCGGTCTGGCTGCCGATGATCACGGTGTCGTCGGAGACCTTGACCGTCGAAGGCGGCAGTTCGCGCACGGTGATGTCGCCACGGGGAATGTGGACTTTGCCGGCAATCGCCAGTTTGTCGTCCTTGAGGCTGATTTTCAGGTCGGGGGCCACTTCCAGCTTGGCGTAGGGCTCCACGGTGACCGGCAGTTGCGAGCCTTTGAGGCTGAGGTCGACCACCAGGGCGCGGCCCCAGTCGATCTGGCCCGTAAGGCTGCCCTGCCCGGCCTTGCCGCTGTGCCAGGCGCCGTTGAGCTGCACGCTTTCGCCGGCGATCTGCGCCTGCAGGTTCAGGCCTTCGAGGCTGATGGGCAGTTCGGGCCCGGAGACTTCGCCGCCCACCAGGTTCAGGTTGCCGTTGACCAAAGGCGCAAGCAAGCCGCCGGAGATGCGGCCGCTGCCGTTGAGCTTGCCGGTGAGTTTTTCCACCATGGGCACAAAGGGCCGCGCTACGGAGAGGTCCAGGTCGGCGAGGCTGAAGGTGCCAGTGATCGGTTTGTTGTTCGGCAGCGGGTTGATCTGCGCCTGCAACAACAACTCGCCGAGCTTGCCGCCACGGAAATTCAGCTGGGTGTCGATGCGCTTGGGGTTGAGGGTGGTTTCCAGTTTCAGGGTGTCGTAGGGGAAATCCAGCCACTGGCCCTTGTCGCGCACGCGCAAGATGCCGCCACTGGCGTCCACCGCAACCACACCCTTTGGGCCGCTCTGGGGCAGGTCGAGTTGCACATCAGCGTTGAGCCTGCCCTGCCAGGCGAAGTCTTTGGGCAAGAACGCCGCGAGGCTGTCGAGGGGGAATTGCTTGAGGTGGTAACGCAGCTTCGGCTCGGGCATCAGGCGCTGGTCTTCGCCACACAGGCTGGCGCCGCCGGAGACCCAACAGTGCGCGCCGAAGGTCAGCTTGCCATCGGCCAGGCGTTCGATCTTCGCCGGGGCTTGCAGCCGCCAGTCCTGGCCACCGGCTTGCACGTCGCCGCTGGCCAGGCGCCCGCGCCAGTTGTCTTTGTCGAGGTTGCCGTCCAGGGCCAGGGCCAGTTTGACCAGCGGGCCAGTCAGCGCCAGTTGGACTTTCTGGTTCTTGATATCGCCCTGGGCGCTGGCGGTGAGGTTGCCGACTTGCGTCTCGCCGCTTTGAATGCCGTTGGCCTTGAGGTCGAGCTTGGCGCGCTGGGCGCTATCGAGGTTGGCATCCAGGTTAAGGCTTTGCAGGCGGTTGTCGGCAAAGGCCAGTTGCTGGCCCTTGAGGCCGAGCTTGCCTTGAGGGGCTTTCAAGGTGCCGGCCACCTCGACACGCCCGTTGACTTGCCCGCGCAGTTGCGGCCAGAGCTGGGCCAGGCGTGCCAGCTTGATGTCGATCTGCCCGGCCAGGCGCTGTTGCAGGCTGCCGCTGCCGTTGATGCGGTTGTCGCCCAGGCGGATGTCCAGGTTGGCGAGGGTCCATTGTTCGCCAGCGCCTTCGGCCTTGGCCGCGAGCACGGCGGTTTGGCCGCGCAGGCGACCCTTGAGGTCCAGGTCGGCGTTGAGCTTGAGCTGTTCATTCTTGAACTCGCCTTTGCTGCGCAGCGGTCCGGCCAGGGTGCCGGGCAGCTCCGCAACCCAATAGGCCGGGTTCAGCGCCGACAGATCCAGGGCGGTGTCCCAGGCAATGCCGTCGGCAAATTGCAGGTTCAGGTGGCCTTCGGCCTTGCCCTGGCCGGCGCTCAGTTTCAGCTCAGGCAGGAAGACTTGCTTGAGGTCGCCACTGAACGGCGTGACCACATTGAACTTGCCCGCCGGGCCGTCGAGGTCGGCCTTGAGATTGCCCAGATAGTTGCCGTCCTTATAGGAGACTTCGCCGTTGAAGGTGCGCAAGGCCACTTGCGGTTCGTCGATGACCGGATAGAGGCGATGCCAGGGAAAATCCAGCCAGTCGATCTTGGCGTCAGCGCTGAAGCCTTGTTGCCAGTCCAGGTTGGCACTGAGCTTGAGGCTTTGCTTGTCGCCGGCCGTCAGGTCCAGGCCGGCAATCTGCGCGCCCTTGGCGTCAACCTTGCCCTTGAGCAGTAAATCCACCGGGCCTTTTTCGGCCGGTAGCACGGCCTTGCCCAGCAACTGGTAGCCATTGCTCAGGTCGCCTTTGGCGCTCAGGTCCAGTTGGTTGAGTTGCAGGGTATCGGGCAGGTCTGCGCTGGGTTTGAACGACTCGGAGGTGATGTGCAACTGCGCCGGCAGGTTTTCCGCCAGGGGTTGCAGCTCGCCAGTGAGCTTGGCCGGCAGGTAGCCGCTACTGTTGGCGTCGAGCTTGAGGGTTTTGAGCAGGTCGCCGTCGATCTTGAGCGCGACCGTCCAGGGGGCACCGCCTGGGGCATAGGGCAAGCTCAGGTTGCCGGTGGCATTCAGCGGCCAATCGCCGGTAGGTTGCAGCAGGCCTGCGAGGTCCAGCACCAGATCGTCGCGCTGCAGGTGCACCGAGTCGATCTGCAAGCCGGCGGCGGTCCAGTGCGCGGCCAATTGCAGGCCCTTGAGTTCTTCACTGCCATTGAACAGCAGGCTGCCAATGCGCACATCGCCCAACTGCAGGGCAACCAGCAGCTTCAGGTCGGGCAGTTGAATCGGCCCGCTGTCGCTCTCTTCAGCACTGGGGGCGAACTCCAGGCTGACCTGTTCCACATCGAGTCGGTTGATGCACAGGGTCATGCGCAGCAGGCAGCCGGGCGACCAGTCAAATATCGGCGCATTCAGCTCGACCCGGCTGCCGTCCTGCTGCCACAGCAAATGATCGGCGCTCCATTGCCCGCCCAGACGCCCCTGGAAATTTTCCACGCTCAACCCTGGCACCTGGCCCAGGGCCCAGCGACTGCCCGCCTGGGTGCCGAGCACCGACCACAGCGCCACTAACAGCAAGGCGAGGATGGCGACCAGCGCCAGCCCCGCTATTTTCAAACCACGCATCACAGCTCAGGCCCCATGGAAAAGTGCAAGCGAACGCCGCCCGGATCTTCGAGGGCATGGGCCAGGTCGAGGCGAATCGGCCCCACCGGCGACACCCAGCGCACGCCGACGCCAACACCGGTTTTCAGGCTGGGCAAGTCCAGGTTGTTAAAGGAGTTGCCCTGATCGACAAAGGTCGCGATACGCCATTTATCGGTGATGGAATATTGATACTCGGCGCTCAAGGCCACCATGTAGCGGCCACCGATGCGGTCGCCGCGATCGTTCTCGGGCGACAGCGTCTGGTACTCGTAGCCGCGCACGCTCTGGTCGCCACCGGCAAAGAAACGCAAGGAAGGCGGCACGGATTTGTAGCCGTTGGTGGCACTGCCACCAAACTGCGCACGGCCCAGGAAGCGGTGGTTGTCCCACAAGGTGGTCAAGCCCTTGACCGTCGCTGTGCCGTAAAGCAGGTTGGTGTCGGACCCCGCGCCCTCCTTGGCGACCTTGGTGTCGAACATCAGCCGGTAACCATGGTGCGGGTCGATGCGGTTGTCACTGCGCAGGTAGGAATAACTCACGCCCGGCATCAGCAGGTTACTCAGGCCCGAGTCATTACCCAGGCGATATTCTTCGCGCTGGTACTTGAGGGAGATCACCCGCGTCCAGCCACTGGGCAATTTGCTGTGCCATTCAGGGCCGATGGTGAGCAACTTACTCAAGGTATCGGTGTTGGCGATCTCTTCATTCTGGTAGCCGCCGGCAAAGCGCAGTTTGTCGGTGAGCGGCGGGTCGAGCGGGATGTCGTACCACAGCCCGACGTTCTGCCGCGGCGCCGACAGTTCGGCTTCCCAGCCATAACTGTGGCCCTGGGGGTTGACCCAATGGCGCGTCCAGTTGGCTTTGCCCCGTGGGCCGACGTCGGTGGAGTAACCCAGGCCCAGGCCCATGGTGCGCGGCTTGCGGGTGTCCAGTTGCACCGCCACCGGGATCACGTCATCGGTGGCGGCGGTGGGGCTGGCGTCGACGCGCACGCCTTCAAAAAAACCGCTGGCTTGCAGGTTCTGATTGAGTTCGGCGACCAGTTCGGAGTCATAGGGCGTGCCGGGCTTGAACGGCACCATGCGCTGCAACAGCTCTTCATCAAAGGGCGTGTCGCCGGTAAAGCTGACCTTGCCCATGCTGTAGCGCGGGCCGCTGTCGTAAATGAGCTCGATGTCGGCCACGCCCGCTTGAGGGTCCACGGCAAGTTTCTGGCTAGTGAAGCGGCCGCTGAAAAAGCCGTAGCGCGAGGCCTGGTTCTGAATCAGGCGCTTGGCGTCTTCATAATGGCCGTGGTTGAGCACGGCGCCGGATTTGAGGTCGTCGCTGGCGGGCACGCGAAAGGCCTTGAGGCTCGCAGCCGGGCCATCGACCCGCAGAGTCACGTTGCGCAAATGCACCGGTTCGCCGGGGTCGATGGTGAGGGTCAGGCGCGGGTTTTTGCCGCCTTTCACATCGCTGGCGATCTGTGGCTGATAGTAGCCCAGGGCCTGCGCGGCTTTACGCGCCTGCTCCTCGGCGCCACGGCTGAACCGCAGCAAGGCTTCTTCATCACGATCGCCTACCCCGCCGATATAGCCTTCAATGTTGGCTTTCAGCGCGTCGTTTGAGGGTTTGATCCGCACGTCCAGTTCGCTTTGCGCCAATGCGCCGCAGCTTGTGAACAGCAGAATCAAGCCGCTGGTAAATCTTCCTGGAAACTTCATAGGCGCGGATGCTACACGAGCGAGGGAGGAACTATGAACCCGGATTAGTCTGAATAATTCTGTTCTAAGCCGTTGCAGGATGTAACGCCTGGGGATTGGGATGGAAAAACACATGCTCGCGCACCGGCCCTACGGCGACTTCGCCGATTTCCTCATAGCCCTGGCGCTTGTAGAAATCCAGGTAACGAGAGTTGCCGGTGTCGAGCACCACGCCGGATGAATGCGGATCGTCGGCACACCAATTGTGTACCGCTTCCAGCAACTGCTCACCATGGTGCTTGCCCTGGAACTGCGGGTGAATGCCCAGCAGCGGCAACACATGCACAGACTCGGTGGGCAGGCACGCCATGACCGCATGATGGTATTCCAGGTAACGCCGCGTACCGCGCACCCCGGTGCTCAGCCACATACGGATTTGCCAGGCCCAGCTTTCGGTGATGCCCAAGCGCCGCTGGGGCGGTGCAATCAAGGCGATGCCGATCAGCCGGTCATTGACGAACAGGCCGATGGCCGGGAGTTTCTGAAAGAAGTGCTGCTTGACCAGTTCGCGCACAGTGGCACGTACTCGCTGCTCATAGCCCGACCGCTCGGCTTCGAAGATGTAGGCGAAGGTCGGCTCATGGCGATACGCCTGGTACAGCAGGGATCGCGCTTCGCGGGAGTAACCGCTATTGAGTAGACGGATTTCGGCAGTCGAAGTCTCAGGCATACAGTCAATCTCCCTGGGCGCCACTGAAAAAGATGGCGTTCTTATGGGTACGAACCTACACAGCACCAGTCGTTCCCACATTAGCAGCGCATTCACCCTACCGCCACGCTGGCCCCCGTCCGACTTGTCGGCTAGCATCGCCCTTTTGCCAGACTGGACTGCCGACCATGAAAATCGTCTCCTTCAATATCAACGGGCTGCGTGCTCGCCCTCATCAGTTGGCGGCGCTGATTGAAAAGCATCAACCGGACGTGATCGGCCTGCAGGAAACCAAGGTCCACGATGATCAGTTCCCCTTGGCCGAAGTGCAGGCCCTGGGTTACCACGTGTACTACCACGGGCAGAAAGGCCACTACGGCGTGGCCCTGCTCTCGCGCAAAGAAGCGTTGAGCGTGCACAAAGGCTTTGCCAGCGATGAAGAAGACGCCCAGCGCCGTTTTATCTGGGGCACCTTCGCCGACGAAAATGGCCAGCCGGTGACCATCATGAACGGCTACTTCCCCCAGGGCGAAAGCCGCGACCACCCAACCAAGTTCCCGGCCAAGCAGCGCTTCTACGCAGACTTGCAGCACCTGCTGGAAACCCAGTTCAGCAACGACCAGGCACTGGTGGTGATGGGCGACGTGAACATTTCCCCGCAAGACTGCGACATCGGCATCGGCGCCGACAATGCCAAACGCTGGCTGAAAACCGGCAAGTGCAGCTTCCTGCCGGAAGAGCGCGAGTGGATGGAGCGCCTGAAGAACTGGGGCCTGGTGGACAGCTTCCGCCACCTCAACCCGGACGTGACCGACCGCTTCAGCTGGTTCGATTACCGCAGCCGTGGCTTTGAGGACGAGCCCAAGCGCGGGCTGCGCATCGACGTGATAATGGCGTCCACTGGATTGGTGCCACGGGTCAAGGATGCGGGGGTGGATTACGAGCTGCGTGGGTTGGAGAAGCCGTCGGACCATGCGCCGATCTGGCTGGAACTGAGCTGACAATACGGCCCAATGTGGGAGCTGGCTTGCCTGCGATTGCCTTATGCATCAACACAACCTTACAGGCTGTAGCAACCAACGGTAACCACGATGCGAAGCGAGCCGCTCTTGATCTTGATCTGCTTTTGATCTTAGGCGCCCCGTCAAACCACGCTGGCCGAACGCAGGCTTGAATTCGTGGGTAACCCGGCAGGACGCCGGGTTAGCCGCCCCGCGCCAGGGATGGCGCGTGGCGGCGGCCCACGGATTCAAGCCTGTGTTCGGGCACACCGAGCCTAAGCGAGGTGCCGAGTGGTGGGGCAAGAGCGTTTTGCTTACTTTTGCCTGGGCCGGCATTCCGGCTTTTCAAAAGTGAGCCGCCGTCAGGGCGGAACCCTAAGCGGCCGTTACCGCAGCAATGGATATGTACACCATCCAACTGTGTTACCTGCCAGGCCGCCTTCGCGAGCAAGCCCGCTCCCACAATTGGATCGCGGGGGTGTCAGGTAGATAGGTGTCGGCTGCCAGGCCGCTATCGCAGGCAAGCCAGCTCCCACAGCTTGAACCGTGTTGTGTCGGTCATATGGCTGCAATCCAACTGACTTAATCTTGCGGCACTCCCTTTGGCTTGAGAAGGTGCCGGCATGATGCTGCGCGTTCTGTTCCTGTGTTTTGCAATCGCCCTCCCCGCCGTGGCGGCCCCTCTGCCCATTCCCGACCAAGGCCCGGCCCTGCGCATCCAGGGCTCCAACACCATCGGCGCAGCACTCGGCCCGGCGCTGGTCAAGGGTTTGATGGAGCATCAGGGCTTGCAGGACGTACACGCTGAAGCGGGTGCGGGGGCTAATGAACAGCGCGTGGTCGGCAAGACACGCCAAGGCCAGACGGTCACCATCGAGGTCGCGGCCCACGGTTCCACCACCGGCTTTACGGCGCTGAAAAACAACCGCGCCGACCTCGCCGCAGCGTCCCGCCCGATCAAAGACAACGAGCTGGTGGACCTCGCCCCCTTAGGTGACTTGAAAAGCCCAGGCGCCGAGCATGTGATCGCCATCGATGGCCTGGCAATTATCGTCAACCCGCGTAACCCGCTCAGTACCCTGAACACCGAACAATTGGCGCAGATCTTCAACGGCGAAGTCAGCACCTGGGAGGCACTGGGCGGTACAGGCGGGGCCATTCATTTATATGCCCGGGATGATCAATCCGGCACCTTCGACACCTTCCGGGAACTGGTGCTGAGCCGCCGCGGCCAACCCCTCGCGCCGTCGGCCAAGCGCTTTGAATCCAGCGAACAGCTGTCCGATGCGGTGAGCAAGGACCCGCAAGGCATCGGCTTTATCGGCCTGCCCTCTGTGCGCCAGGCCAAGGCGGTGGCGATTGTCGATGGCGACTCCCAACCCATGTTGCCGCTGACCAGCCTGATCGCCACCGAAGATTACCCGCTGTCACGCCGGCTGCTCTTCTACTTGCCGCCCTCTTCCCCCAACCCGTGGGCCAAGGCGTTGGTGGACTTTACCCAAGGCAGCCAGGGCCAGGCGATTGTGGCCGCCAATGGCTTTATCGCCCAGCAGGTGCAAGCGATTGGCGTGGCGCCGCGCCCGTCGATGCCGGACGACTACCAGGCCATCGCCCGCGACGCTCAGCGCCTGACAGTGAATTTTCGCTTCGACGAGGGCAGCGCCAGCCTCGACAACAAGGCGCGCCAGGATGTGCAGCGGGTGGTGGCCTATATCAGAAGCCACGGCAAGCTGGATAAACAGGTGACGCTGGTGGGGTTTGGCGACACCAAGAATGACCCACAACGTGCAGCTTTGTTGTCGAAATTGCGGGCGATGGCAGTGCGCCGGGAGCTGGTCAAGAGCGGCGTGGTGCTCAAGGATATTCGCGGGTTTGGCGCGCAGATGCCGGTGGCGGCCAATACGGCGGATGAGGGCCGGATCAAGAATCGGCGGGTGGAGGTTTGGGTGTACTGAGGCTTGAGTTTTGCGTGGTGGGCACTGGCCTCTTCGCGAGCAAGCCCGCTCCCACACTTGGCCGATTTCCACCATGAGAATGCAGTCCAGTGTGGGAGCGGGCTTGCTCGCGAATACAGGCGACGCGGTGTTACTGCCCGCCGCGCATCAATTCCCGCGGCACATACTTGCCGATCTCAAACTTGCCAATCGCCGCGCGGTGCACTTCGTCCGGGCCGTCGGCCAGGCGCAGGGTGCGTTGCATGGCATACATATAGGCCAGCGGGAAGTCGTTGGAGACCCCGGCGCCGCCGTGCATCTGGATCGCGCGGTCGATAACCTTCAAGGCCACATTCGGCGCCACCACCTTGATCTGGGCGATTTCGCTTTTCGCCACTTTGTTGCCCACGGTGTCCATCATGTACGCCGCCTTCAAGGTCAACAGGCGGGCCATGTCAATTTCCATGCGTGAGTCAGCGATCTTGTCGATATTGCCGCCCAACCGCGCCAAGGGCTTGCCGAACGCGGTGCGGCTGACCGAGCGTTTGCACATCAACTCCAATGCGCGTTCGGCCATGCCGATCGAACGCATGCAGTGGTGGATGCGGCCTGGACCAAGGCGGCCCTGGGCGATCTCGAAACCACGACCCTCGCCCAGCAACACGTTTTCATAGGGTACGCGCACATTGTCGAACAGCACTTCGGCATGGCCATGGGGCGCATCGTCGTAACCGAATACCGGCAGCGGTCGCAGGATTTTCACGCCGGGGGTATCGACCGGCACCAGGATCATCGAGTGCTGCTGATGGCGCGGTGCATCGGGGTTGCTCAGGCCCATGAAGATCAGGATCTTGCAACGCGGGTCGCAGGCGCCGGAGGTCCACCACTTCTTGCCGTTGATCACCCACTCGTCGCCCTGGCGTTCGGCGCGGGCGGCCATGTTGGTGGCGTCCGAGGACGCCACATCCGGTTCGGTCATGGCAAAGGCCGAGCGGATCTCGCCGCGCAGCAGGGGTTCGAGCCAGCGCTGCTTCTGCTCTTCGTTGGCGTAGCGCACCAGCACTTCCATATTGCCGGTGTCCGGGGCGGAGCAGTTGAATGGCTCCGGGCCCAGCAACGAGCGGCCCATGATTTCCGCCAACGGTGCGTATTCAAGGTTGCTCAGGCCGGCACCCAACTCGGATTCCGGCAGGAACAGGTTCCACAAACCCTCGGCCTTCGCCTTGGCCTTGAGTTCTTCCATGATCGCCGTGGGCTGCCAGCGATCACCTTCGCTGACCTGGCGTTCGAACACCGGTTCGGCCGGATAGACATAAGCGTCCATGAACGCAGTGACGCGTTCACGCAGTTCCTGAACCTTGGGCGAATAGGCGAAATCCATGAGCAGCTCCCTTCTCTGAGAGGTTGTTTAGGTCATGCATTCGATGCTAGAACAGCGCTGATAATTTACCTAGCCTATTCTCGGCGTGTATTAACATTCATCACCGATATATGATCGGCGTATGAGCACCTAACAATAAGAGCGCAACGAAATGAATCTGAGCAAGGTCGATCTCAACCTCTTCATCGTCTTCGATGCGATCTACACCGAAGCCAACCTGACCCGCGCCGGGCAGATTGTCGGTATCACCCAGCCAGCGGTGTCCAACGCCCTGGCGCGGTTGCGCGAGACCTTCAACGACCCGCTGTTCGTGCGTACTGCCCAAGGCATGGTGCCTACGCCGATGGCGCAGAACATCATCGGCCCGGTACGCAATGCGTTGTCGTTGCTGCGCGTGTCGGTGCAGGAAAGCCGCATCTTCAACCCGCAGCAGGCGGCCAAGACCTACCGCATCAGCATGACCGACCTGACCGAAGCCGTGATCCTGCCGCTGCTGTTCCAGCGCCTGCGTCGGCTGGCGCCGACGGTGGTGATCGAGAGCTTCCTGTCCAAACGCCGCGAAACCACCAAGGAACTCGCGGCCGGGCGCCTGGATTTTGCCGTGGATGCGCCGCTCAACACCGACCCGCAGGTGCGTCACGTCAAGCTGATGGAAGACCGCTACGTGTGTGCCATGCGCAAGGGCCATCCGATGGCGGGCAAGGACAAATTCACGCTGGATGATTACCTGTCGCTGACCCATATCCATATCTCCAGCCGTCGCAACGGCTTGGGTTATGTGGACCTGGCCCTGGGCAAGATGGGCATCCAGCGCAAGATTGCCCTGCGTTCCCAGCATTACCTGATGGCCTCCCAGGTGCTGCAACAGACTGACATGGTGATGACCGTGCCCGAGCGTTTCGCCCGCCGTCATGAACTGCACTGGTTCCATCTGCCGGTCAACAACGTGCCGCCGGTGGAAACCCATTTGTACTGGCACGAAAGCACCGACCAGGACCCGGCGAACCGCTGGATGCGTGAACAGATGATCGAGTTGTGCCAGCAGGTGACGGCCCAGGAAAAGAAGTTGGATAAACAACAGGCTTGAAGTTGAAGGGCTACACCTGTGAGCGCATAGGTATCTACACAACTTCGGTATGACGCCGAACCTGTGGCGAGGGAGCTTGCTCCCGTGACGGCCTGCCAGCCGACGCCAATCTAGCTGACACCGCACGATCCAACTGTGGGAGCGGGCTTGCTCGCGAAGGCGGCCTGACAGTCCACATAGTTGGATTGGGTAC